>CAMFLX010000330.1 GCA_945957555.1 uncultured Cytophagales bacterium | reverse complement strand
GAATTATAGATATTTATGATTTTAATGAATTGCAGTTGTTACAATTAAATAACTGTAATTTTAAAAAAGAAGTAATACTGACTAATATTAAGTCTAGAAATATCAAAATTTTCAAGACTAAATTCGAAAACTGGGTATCAATTTACAATGCACATATTTCTGATTCGATAGATATTCAAGAATGTTCATTTGTAAAAAATTTTATTCTAAAAAATCACTTTGATTCGAAGGAGGAATATTCCATTGAAAACATTTATTTAAATGCCAATAAATATGAGTATCAATTTGATATTCAGGCAAATTCAACTAAAATTAATGAGTTAGAAATTGTATACGGTGATGCCCATATTGGTAAACTATTGATAGACAATTCGAATATTGGAAAAGTATGTTTTAATGGGATCAATTCGAAGCTTGAGACTAATTTAGAGGACTGTTCAATAGAATATTTGTCTTTTCTTAATTTTTCTAATTTAAATAGTATCAAAATTAATGATATCAAGCCGATAAAATTTGAAAAATCCCAGATATCGATTTGGAATAGTAATTTAAGCAAAGTTCAGTTTTATAAGATTGATTTTACACAGTATAAAGAGATTGCTATATTTAATAGCAATCTAACAGAGACTACTTTTGCAAATGTATCCTGGTTTAAGAAAGAGCAGATTAATGCCCAAAGTAGTGATCACAAAAATTATAGAGAGGTATTTAGACAGCTTAAATATTCTCTCGAAAAACAAGGTAACAAGATTGATTCTTTATTTTTCAAGTCTCTAGAAATGGAGGCCTATCAAAATGAGTTAAGAGCAAATTCAACAAGTGACCGGAAGGATCGTTGGATTATGCTTTTTAATAGCACTAATGATTTTGGGTTAAATTGGGTTAAACCAGTTTGTTGGTTAATAATTGGCAGTTTTGTATTTTACATTTTGATAATTATTGGTATTGATAAAAGGCTTGATTTTGCTCCTAATTTTAGCTACAATAGTCTGTATTTGACTTACGATGTTATTAAAGATAATATCAAATATTATCCCCGTCTTTTAGATCCAACAAATTCCTTGGATAGGATATTTAAAGAAGAGAAAAATTACGAAATAGGATTTTGTGTAAACGCATTTAGTTATTTATTAAAACTATACTTGGCTTTCTTCATCGTTCAAACCGTTAAGGCTTTTAGGAAATATGCAGACTAAATTAATTGTCGGTTTTTATCATCATCATTTAATTGTGATTCGGAGTCTTTAGCAATATAGTCACCGATGTCATTCAGATCTTTTATAGCAAGGTTTGTCCAATTTATTTCAACCATTTTTTTAGTTTCTCTTTTGCTTAAACCTTTGAATTTATGTTTCCTTCTTCAGATTGTTTGATTCCCTCGTTTATCTTTGCTACGAGAATAAACTCGTTAATGAGTTCATCAAGGCTAAAATTATAAGGCATTGATGCTAAAGTTTGAATGACGCTAGCTTTGAACATCATATATCCTTTGTAGAAATATACGAATTATTGGAAAATTGGATCAAAAGATCCAGTGTCTGTGGTAGGCGAAAAATATACAGAGCCAATAACAGGTGGGAAGAATTTGATTTTTGGTAAATGAAAGATTGGTGGTTTTGTTTTGTTGAAAACTCTTTAAGTTTTCAACAAAAAACTATGATCTTTGCATTTCGTACCTGTTGTATGAAAATTAAAGATCGTATGAGGTTTGTACTGATTTGTTTAAGTTTGGTTTTGGCGCCCGTCTTAGTTTGTGCACAGAATACTAGGGTGTCAAGTCTCAATTCAGTGTTTCAGGAGGTGATTGTAAAAGTGGATACCATGCGTTTTACCTATTCACAAAACCAGATCAATTACCAAGGTGAGCCTCATTTGGCTTTTCGTTACCTCAACGAGGAGCAGGTGGTGGAGTTGCAATTATATCCTAACAATAAAACGTATTTTGATACGCACACCCTCAGTGTCAAAAGATCCATGGATTTTGATGTGATGGATAGTATTGTTTTTGTCAACGAGAGCTATTTTAAGTTTAGGGTAAGGTTTAAGTCTATTTCCAAAAGTGATTTCCAGCATTTGATGTTTGCAATAGAAGGGGTAGACAAGAGCCAAAATGTGGAACTAAAGCTATTGCCTTATACCTTCACAAAGGCCACTTTTTATCCAGGAAGCGACGAACTCTATATTGGTGAAGAAAAGCGATTTGAAGTAGTGACCAATAATATTGCGAACCTGAAGATAGATGGGGAGTGGAAAAAACAGAATAATGTAGAATATCGGCTTACGGAACGCAACGGGATGGTATTTATTACCATACTGCCCAATGCCATTGGAAACATCACTTTTGACATGATTTTTGAAACCTATAAACCTTTCATAGACAGTAAAGAAAAGATTTCATATACACTTGAAAAGCAGACTTTTAATTTCTCAGTGAAAGGGTCTCGGCTGGCCTTCTTAAAAATAGATCAAAGAGAAGTAATCAAAGAACGGGACAATATAGAAGGCGTAGAGATTCAAATAGATAACCATCGATTTTTGCAGATCAATAAGACGTATCGCATAGAAGATCGGGAAGAAAGTGGTGGTCCGCTCATGGCAGAACTATATACCCTAAGGCGACTCAGTAATGATAAGATACTCTGCCTTTTAAGACCTTACTTATATCACAAGGTCACTGAGGGTTACTTGTTTATCAAGGATGGGGACAAGGCGCAGTTTATTTCCAATATCAACATCTTGCCAGAGGCGAAAATATCCAAAGTGAGTATCCTGAGGCAAGGGAAAAACTGGAGTAACGAAGCGTATATCATGCCTGGGGAAAAGGTGGAGATCAAGCTGGAAGGGGAGGGCTTCAGTAAGGCGAGGTTTTACTTTGAAGACCTTGAAGATGTGAGTCTTGATACCATTACTCGAAACGATAAGGTTGCCAGTTTCATATTTAAGGTGCCGATCAGCCTTAGAAAAAGAGCTATCGATATCTATAATTATGATAAAAAGACAGGTGTGTCTTTGGCCGTAAAAGAGTTTGAGCGACCAAGACCTTTAGATTTTGTAAATATCAACTATGGTGAAGGACCTAAGGTAGTGAACGGTCTGAACCATCCGATTTTATACAAACATACCGTGAGGGATATAGTATTGAGTTTTGATCCTTCCAAAATAGACCGAGGCGACCAACTCTATGGCAAACAAATCTTAGAAGTAGAAGTGCGGATTACAGGAAGCAAAGATGAATTGGTAGAGATGCAAAAGATCGACTATATAGAAATATGCCCCAGTGAGAGCTCTCCACGTTCAGCCTTTTATTTAAGCAATACTTGTAATCGCCAAGACATACTTTTAAATACCATTCTGTCCAGAAAAACACATAGCCTTGATGAATGGTCAAAAATTTCCCTCACAATTCGGCATAAAAAAGACAGATATAACGGGGAGGGCTATACACAAAGGATAGAAATTCATCTTCAGAAACTTATAACATTTGATGTAGAGGTCTCTTTCCCTGCGGGATTAGTGATTAAAAAAGTAGGAGTGGACGGCTTTCCGGGTCTTGGTGGTATTTCTTTGGCCATGTTGGCTCAATTTTCTTTTTATGATAATGAGCAGATCAAAAAACTAAAACCATACAAGCTGGGCGCTGGTTTTTTGGCGCAAAATGCCTTCAATTTTAGTCCTACGGCTACCGATAGAGATTTGGGTTTAGTAGTTTTGGCATCTGTTTACCCTACCAAAAAGGATAAAAAACTTAGTTTTCCACTATATGGAGGTTTTGGCTATTTCTTAAATCAGGCCAAATTTTTCTATTTGGTAGGTCCAGGTATTAGGGTGAACTTTTAACCGATGCCGTGTAAGATACGGCATCGGTAGGGTTTAATTAGGCGCATGTAGATGAATAAGGCGCTATTGTTTCAATTGTTCGTATGCTTTGTAGTCCGAGTAATTCCAAGACAACCAAGACTCACTTTCATACCTCTCTTTGAAATCAACTATGCGTGAATATAAATAATCCTCAACAGTTACCTGATAATCCTCAGGAGCGTATTGCTTATCGGTGAAGAGTGTTTTGTTTTGTTGCAAAATTCCCAATGTTGTATCCGATAGTGTGAGTAAGAAGCTAGTATCCAGATTTTTCCTAGTATATTTTAGATTATACGCTGCGATTACCAAGTCCCAATTAACCAATGCGCCCAAGGTTAAGATGAGCCATAAAGATAGACTATTCACTTTCCATAAATATTAACCAGAGTACTTTTTGGCGATTTTAAAGATCTGGCTGACGAGGCCGCTGAGCGTAAGGCAAAGGAAAAAGACAACCCCTATTCGTTTGTGTGCCAGACCCATTTCATTGATATAGTGGTAGTTTCTTATCGCTACGGAGGCTATGAGAACGATGTTTTGAAGGATCCATACATAACAGAGGGCCTTTAAGGAAGCATTTTTCTTGTAGAAATTGATATTCCCTCTGAAAAAGTATTCAATGATCCCCATCGACAGTAAAATGCTAAAAATAAGCACATAAGTACCTTCATGTACAAGTTGAGATAGGTTGTCCACAGAGTTGGGATCAAAGCCGAACCATAGCCAATTAATGTCTATGATATTAACAAGGAGAAGCAAAATATTAACCATGCCTACCAGAATGACACCAACTCTATATTCAGTTAAAAGTGCTAAAAACTTGATTTTTTGGAGTTTGAGCTTTATTCTTTGCTTACCTATTTGCAA
>CAMFLX010000329.1 GCA_945957555.1 uncultured Cytophagales bacterium | reverse complement strand
CAATATGATGGATCAAGACCAAATAGGCTGCAAAAAAACGTAAAGCATTGAGTCCTTTAAAAAAATTAATATCTTTATTCATTAAATGTAGACAGATTACCAAATGATCGTTAAGGCATTGAAGCCATAAAGTTCAATAATTTAGCACAATTGGGCAAATCAGTTACAGGGATCAACACGAAAATTATTTGAGTATTAAAAATAAAACCAGTATGCTAAGACCCAACATACAACAGAATAATAGTATAAAATCAAATGATTACAATTACGGCAGAAACAAAAGGTTAGCACTCAGTATATTTTGTTGTCTCCTGATAAGTTCAAAAACTATAGCTCAAGATACAACTTTAGTAAAAAAACAGCCACCGAAGGATTCTGTTCATCATCATTACAAAATCACACAGGTGTATTGTAAACTCAAAACCGTACATGGACATTTACAAAATGAACAGTTCTACATTTATTGTAAAGATAAAATAATCCTTGAATTCAATATTCCGGATTTTATCACAGAATATTATTTCCCTATAGACATAGAAAACTGGCATATCGACGACGAACTATTTCTCGGTATTGAAAACATCAAAGGCCACCTGTATCACTTTAAGAAAAGAAAACGCGAAGATGGTATATATGAATATGATTTGATCATAGACATTGAAAAAATCAAAAAAAGACATCATTAACCCCTAAAAGGGTAAACTGATTATATCATCACTTAGAAAAAAAAAAGATCTTCTTCTCGAAACTATTTGACGTGTTTTTAAATTATATGTTTAAACATTTAATTTTTACGCAAAATGAAAAAAGTATTACTAGCACTTAGTGCAATTGCATTTTTAGGAACCCAAGCTCAAACTAGCTGGACACTTGACAAATCACATACAAAACTAGGTTTTGGGGTGAGTCACTTAATGATCTCTGAAACAGAAGGCTCTTTTAAGAAATATGATGCTTCTATTTCATCTAAATCTGAATCAGACTTTACAGATGCTTCAGTAAAGTTAAATATTGAGGCTGCTTCTATCAATACTGACGATGAAAGCAGAGACAATCACCTTAAGGGTGCTGATTTCTTCGATGTTGCTAAATTCCCAAGCATTACTTTCGAAAGCACATCATTCAAAAAAGTGGACGGAAACAAATATAAGGTAGTTGGTAAGTTGACCATGCATGGTGTGACTAAAGATGTAACTCTTGATGTTACTTTTTCTGGAAGCACAGTACATCCTTACAACAAAAAGACAGTTGCAGGTTTCAAATTCTCTACAACTATCAAAAGAACTGATTTTGGTATTGCGCCATCAACACCTTCTTCTGCGGTAGGTGACGAAGTAGCGATCTCGGGAAGCATGGAATTCTTCAAGAACTAATTAAAAAAGGGAGCTTAAGGCTCCCTTTTTCTTTTCTACCTATGTCAATCTTTCAATATATGTCTTGAAATGACGAGTCGCTGGATTTCCGAAGTTCCTTCGCCAATTTGCAATAATCTCTGGTCTCTATAAAAACGCTCTACGTCATATTCTTTCATCAATCCATATCCACCGTGGATCTGAACCGATTCGTCAGCCACCTCTTTTGCGATCTCAGAACAATATAATTTGGCCATAGCCGCCTCCATGCCATAAGGCTTCTTTGTATCCTTTAATTTGCACGCCTTATACAAGAGATTTCTTGCCAATTCTATTTTCAGTGCCATATCAGCCAGCTTAAATGATATTGCTTGAAAGTTATGAATCGCCTTGCCAAATTGCACTCTTTCTTTGGCGTATTTAAGTGCCAACTCATAAGCACCTTGAGCACACCCTAAGCCCATAGCCGCAATAGAAAGACGTCCGCTATCCAGTGTAGCTAACATAATCTTGGAGCCACCACCTCGCTTACCCAACAGGTTTTTGGCAGGAACTTTCACATTATCAAAATAGAGAACGGTGGTATTGGAAGCCCGCCACATCATTTTACCTTTCATATCCGTGGCCGTAAAACCAGGCGTACCCTTTTCCACCAAAATAGTGGATATTTCTTTTCTACCCTCACCAGCATTAGTTATCGCCTGTACTGTTACACCAGCTGAGATATCAGTATTCGCATTAGTAATAAAAATCTTTGAACCATTGATAATCCAGTTACCATTCACCAATTCGGCTCTTGTACTACTAGCCCTAGAGTCTGAACCTGCGTTGGGCTCAGTGAGGCCAAAGCCCCAAAGCTTGCCACCACTACTGAGCTGTGGTAGATATTTTTCCTTTTGATCTTTAGTACCAAACTTAAGAATTGGGCCAATACCCAATGAATTATGTGCTGCGATGGTAGCAGCCTGAGAGCCATCTACCCTAGCAAGTTCTTCCACGGCAATGATATAAGACAGCGTATCCATACCTTGACCACCCAGTTTCTCAGGCACCGTCATTCCAAACAATCCAATTTCTGCCATTTTCAAGGTAAGTTCCACAGAAAACTCTTCTTTGTCATCTAAACCTCGGGCCACCGGCTTGATTTCCCGCTCCGCAAAATCCCTAATGGTCTGCCTAACCAGTTCGTGTTGTTTGTTGCAAAAGATATCCATTCTAGTAAATTTTAAAATCTCAAAAACCTTAGTCGATGAGTACATATACTTATTACGACTGTTCCCAAAAAATGATTTAGCAGAACCCTAAATTATAGTAAATAGATTAAAACAAACTCTTTAGCTATTTAAAAACAAAAAGGGGGCATAGCCCCCTTTTTTATCAATACATGGTATCTTTAAAAACTTTTTTATTCTACTACAACTTTCTCCATCACTTTACCTTGCTCCGTTTCTATTTGTAATATAAGCATGCCTTTCAATGATGTTTGTATTTTAGCGCCAGCAGGATGAACTTCTTTGTTACCCAACACATCTATTACTGTTATAGACTTGATACTTGCGGCATTACTAAAGTTGATGCTACCATCCAAACTTGGTTTTGGATATGCTGTAATCGCATTCAAATCAGCGCTCTCCACGGTAGCATCTGCAGCACTCACCTCTTCAGCAGCTTCTATACGACCAGAACCTATGTTATCAAACAGATTGTATGAAGGATAAGAGAGCACCTTTGCCAAACCTTTTTCTATTTCGGACTTCATAGCCCAACCACATCCATCATTAGTAGGTGTACTATTGATGATCACAGCATAACTCACGCCGTTTGCCAACTCTACTAAGAAAGAACGTGATGAACCATGACAACCGTTGTGATTTTGCAAGCTTCCTGACACTCCCCATCCAAAACCATAACCCATATTTTGTGGAGAACCTGTTGTCATGGTTGTATGCGTGGTAGCAGTAAGGATATCTGAAGGAGATGCAGCCCCATCAACACGATTTAAAAACTTCAACAGGTCCATAGGACGAGCTACCCAGCCTCCAAAACCAGCCCACAATTGCAGGTTCATGTTGGTCATTGGCGTATAGTGTGTCTCTCCCGACCTTATGCTTCCATTTGCATTACCAACATACATAGAGTTACCAATCCCACTCTTATTGAGCACATTAGTTCTGATATAATTTTCATACTTCTGCCCACTTACTTGCTCAATAATCCTTTCCAAGATAAAAAAGTTGGTGTTTGAATAAAGGTATGCAACACTGGTATCTGTAGCAACTAGATCGTTTCTTCCAAGCAATACCGCCATTGCATCGTCAGCATTTTTAGATGCGTCCCAAAACACAGACTCTCCATTGCAAGTATTCAAACCTGAAGTATGCCATAACAACTGACGCACTCTGATTCTATTCAGGCTTGGTTTATTTGCTGGCGTACTATATTTTGAACCTAATATGCTACCTGGGCCAAACACAAAAGCATCTTTTGATAATAAACCTTTTTGAATCAATGTCATGATCCCTACAGAAGTAACAGACTTAGAGATACTCATAATTCTCATGGAATGGTTTGGCGAAAGATCCTCCCCTGCTACAGGGTCTGCAGATCCGTAAGCTTTAGCAAATACCAATCTTCCGTTTTTACAGATTGCCAATGACAAACCTGATACACTTTGAGAGCTCATATAACCTGTAGCTGCTGCATCGATGTTGGCAATATCAGTACCTGACATATTACTGTTGGTCCACATGCAGTTGAACTTAGCACTTGATCCAGAAGCAAAAGCATTCAATAGTTTTGGCCTATAACCTTGATAGTAGTAGTTATCAAACACATGTTGGTAGTTTAGTTCACTCACACCGTGTTTGGCAGACCACATCGGGCTACTTGTCTTCTCCCAAATAGCAGCGTATAGGTCAGTACCATTCTTTTGGTAACCACTGATCTTTTTAAGAACATAACCTTGTGCGCTGTAATTGGTAAAATTAGTCTGGTACTGTGCAGCAGTCATGTTGTGGTTTGCTACCCAAGCACCACCTGCAACCTGTTCCCATATGGCAGCAAAATATTCTACGCCATTTACTACATAACCACTGATGTGCTGTAAACGATAGCCCTGACCTGCGTAAGTATTAAACGCCGTTTGATATGCCGCTGCAGTCATGTTATGCTTAGCCACCCAAGCACCACCTGCTTTTTGCTCCCAGATTGCTGCAAACTTAAGCACATTGTTTACTGCATATCCAGAAACGGAAGTAAGTCTGTAGCCTTGTGAGGCATAGGTATTAAAAGCAGTTTGATAGTCTGCCGAGCTCAGGCCATGTCTAGCCACTAAAGCACCACCTGCAACTTTTTCCCATAGGGCAATATACTGTTC
>CAMFLX010000328.1 GCA_945957555.1 uncultured Cytophagales bacterium | reverse complement strand
ACCCTATGCTTGTGATTATCCCAAACACTTAATTACATATCAAGACTTGAACATTTATTTGGTACATGCACCACCACCCCTACCTAAATGCAACTACCAAACTGATAGTTATATCGCAGACCTGCTCTTGGACATTGGAGCTACAGAAACGAAGTCTCATCTTATCATAGGAGACTTGAACACCTTACCGTTTCAATCAAGTATTCAAAACATCAAAGAGTTTGAATATAGAGATGCTTATAACCAGAAGAACATACTGCCAATAGGCACCTTTGCCCCTTGGTCTTGGTTTCCAAGAGTATTAAAACTCGACTATGTGCTTTACAAAGGCAGTATAGAGCCTATATTCGTAGAACGGTTTGCTTTAAAAAGCTCAGACCACTGCGGTTATGTTGCTGACTTTAAAATAGAAAGGACCGATTAAGTGTATTCATTCTATCTCTACAAATGCACTATACCGAACTTAATTCGCGGGTTCTATCCTAATGTGTATTTCTCGCTCGATTTCCACATAAGGGATGGTCGCAGGGTTTCCCAATAAGATCTCGAAGCCATTGGGATCGGCGATTCTGTAACCACTGTGTGGTAACCATATTTCATAGAAAGCATGAAGACTCTGAAAGGTATGTACAGTATCTCCTTTGATCTTGTATACCGCAAACTTCCCTGCCTCTATCACCGTCTCACTCATACGACTGGGAAGCTTTGCGTCTTTAGGAATACTTACCGAACTTCTATAAAGTCCTTGATGTGGGTTTACCAAACCTACATATAAGATCTCAGAATGAAACAGATCATGCGATTCGACCCATTGGACAACTTTCTTAAACCCTTCTTGGATCTTTTGGGTATCGGCTAAAGGCGTGTTGACAAAAAGAGTCCTCATTGCTGGTATTCGCCTCACTACCACCTGAAGAGTTCTTGACCAAAACTCGGTATCGTAAGTAGGTGTTAAAAAATCAGGCTTTGGCTCTTGTGCTTGATTTTGTCGTAACTTCACCTTTTCAGTAGGTGTCAGCGCCCTCAGGCCTTCAGCACTTACGCCGAAGTAGTTTTTAAAAGCCCTGGCAAATGTAGCAGCAGAGGCGAAGCCGCTGTCCAAAGCAATTTCGGTAATAGATTTATGAGAATGGATGTTCAAATAATGGGCAGCATTCTCCAACCTCATCCTGATGATGTATTGCTTGGGTGACTCCCCCTGAACTTGACTAAAGATCTTTTGAAAGTGAAATGGTGAATAATTAGCTATAGTAGCAAGCTTGTCCAATGACAAGTCTTCTTTCAGGTTGTTTAATATATAATTGATCACCGTATTGATCCTCTGTTGGTATTCTTTATGGGTATGTTCTGCCTTCATGCTGTTTCTATATTACAAATATATTTATACAAATAAAGAGAAAACAGTGCTTCCTCTTTATTTGTCAAGTATAGTATTAGTATAGGTTATTATTTCACATCAATGGTTACGGTGTTTTTGGTATTGGTAAACGTAAACTTCAATTTTTCAAAACTGGGCATGCCCGAAAACAGCGATAGCTTCCATTGGTTGGAGAAACCCATGGGCTCTGCTGGAAATCCCCAACTGTGATCAAGATCACCATTGTCGTTTTCATCATGCCATACAATAGCTGCATAATCACCATAAGGCAAGTCGTCAAACGTTAAAGTCGCCTTTTGATTTACGATCTTGCAGCTTACCTGCTTATAAGGTTCTTTGGTTACATTATCCCCCTTCTTGAATAGATTTACGATAGCTTTGCCATCATCACTGTTGAAATTACCTGCGTAGACCGTTAAGATCCCTTTATCTTCTTGAGGAAGGGCAAAAGCCCCTAATAAGATGACCATAAATAACGCTTTAATCATTAGAATTCCTTTTTTCATTTTTTGATTGTTTTTAAATAGTTTGACGATAGTTTAATTTTCATTGAGCGCCCTGTGCACTGCTATTTTTGTTGCATTGGCTATAGGAAAGATACTGGCCAAGAATAAAATCACCAGGACTAAGACTAGAGTAATCTTTGGGCTTGATGGATCCATCACAAAATCGAGCTTAGCATCTAAGATGAGTAGGCCAAAGAAATCACTAATGATTCTTGACAAGGGCAACGAAACCAACCAGCTTATAAGCCAACTCAAAATGCCCAAGACAAGGATTTCTACAAAAACCAATCTTGCGATCGCATACTTGCTACCTCCCATAGCCCTCATGATACCTATCTCACGTTTTCGCTCCATAATATTGATATTCATGGTACTGACCATACCCAAACCGCCGATTACCAGCACAAGTATTGCCATGAAAATCAAAAAAGTGATAATAACGTTGATATGATCGTTAAGTACTTTTAATACTTCCCCTTGGTTGGTATTGTCTGTGATACCAATCCCATCAGCCTTGAGTTGTTGCTCCACCCGCATCATGAATGCAGGTAACTCCGAACCTACCATATCCTTCTTAACCTTGATTTTCAAAGAAGAACACCCCAAGGCCTCACCACTTATCTGTGACCAGTTGGAAAGCGTAGTATAGGCACCCATTTCGTCCACTTCTTTAATCACCCCAGCGATGTAC
Source organism: uncultured Cytophagales bacterium (assembly GCA_945957555.1). Classification (GTDB taxonomy): domain Bacteria; phylum Bacteroidota; class Bacteroidia; order Cytophagales; family UBA9547; genus CAMFLX01. The sequence goes on along the minus strand of CAMFLX010000328.1, from coordinate 2,167 downwards.
CACTTCTGCACACGTAAGTCAGATGATAAGGACAAAGAATCCCCCACGCTAACTTCGGGATGTTTTTTCATAAATTGAGGATTGACCAGTAAAGCACGATCCCATCGGTTTGGAACTTGACCCTCAATAAAATCAAACTTCAACAATGGGCTGTTTTCATCAAATAAAGTAAGTTTAAAGTCAGAGGTTCGCATACCCCTATTGTCAAATGATAAAACACTTACAGCCCAATAACCCACTTGCTCTATTTCTGGAATTTTGGCTAGACTTTGCTGTAGAACTTGTTGGGGATAAGCTTTTTCTAAGTGCATGGATACATCATACTTTTGCCTGCTTAACGTTGTGAAAAAAGTATTTGACATAGAGCGGCGCACATTGAGACTGATCGCAAACAAGGCCAAGCCCAACATCAAGTTAAAAACCGTAAGCGCCGTACCCCATTTATTCCTAAAAACATTACTAAGGGCGATCTTGAACCATAAAGGAACGAATATGGGCAACCTCAAGCCCTCTTTTGCAGAATCAGTGTTTGTCTTTTCGTAATTAAGCGCATCTTTTACACTTATCTTGCAAGCTTTGTTGATCGTGGGCAATACGCTGGCCAATGGTAAAATGAGCAAAAAACCGACCAATGACGCATTAAGCCAAAGAGGAATCTGGTCATTAATCAAATCAAAGTTGAGCTCATTGGCAATAAATTGGTTATAAGCCTTAGCAGTAGCAAAACCTAAAGGAAGTGCGAGCCCTATGGCTATGGAAGCCATAAGCATGATCCCGCCTAAATACATTCCTGAAATCTGAAAAGAAGACGCCCCGATAGCTTTCATCACCCCTATTTGTTTGACCTGAGAGGTCATCAATGATGTAACCACATTGATCAACAATGTGCAACTCAATATCACAGCCAACACTCCTATACCCAGTTGAAGAAACAGAAGCGATTGTAGCTGCCCATCATGCGGATGTTTACCTGGTGCCGGAATAATGACTTGACTTACTTTAAGGTTCCGCGACTTGAGCCACTGGGTCAAAAGATTTGCATTTTTCTGAATTGCACTGAGCTCGAAGCGATCTTTGGAAAATACGACCAAGAGTTGTACAGAACTGTTCTTTTTAAAGAGTTGAGCATACGTATCAGTATGAGCATAGCCCCAAATGATATGATCCATGTGCGAGGGCGGAAGTCCCGCATCATGTACAACACCACTCTGATTGAGATTCAGTACTTCGTTGTTTGCGATTTGCACTTCAAGCTTAGCTTCAGCGAGATATTGCAAACCGTCCCTCTCAATGAGGATATTGCCTTGAGACGGGTACGCTCCTTGCTCGAGGCTAAAGCTGTTGATATTTCTGTTTTTAAAATCTTTGCTGGCGAAAATCCAGATCGGCATCCATTGACCGTTTCTCCTCTTTACCCTTGCAATACCCGTCTGAAGGATTTCTGCATCCGCCACAAAATCCAAATCTTTGATTTCTTCCAGGAGCGTTTCGCCTACAGTATCTAGCCTCAAAACTGCCGACGCAGGATTAGTACGTATGTAGTTGTCATGCAGATCTTTTTTAGATATATAATAGGTATATACAATAGTGCTGGCGCCCCAAGCCCCAACCATTAAAGCCAGCAGAGCCAAGATAGTTTTGGACTTACTTGCCCAGAAATCTAAGAATACTTTCTTCCAAATCATATTCATAGGTCGGACACTTTTACGATTTGACCATCACGCAAATTGATAACGGCGTCATACTCTTGTGCATTGATGCGTTCATGGGTTACCGTCACTACCGTCTTGCCCTCTTTCCTTAGTGTTTTAAAGATATCTTTGACAATGCCAGAATTCACAGAATCGAGGTTACCTGTAGGTTCGTCTGCAACGATGAGCATAGGGTCATTGGCCAAGGCTCTTGCGATAGCTACTCTTTGCTGTTCCCCCCCAGACAACTCTCCTGGATATTTCTTGGCATGGCCTTCCACACCAGTCATGCTTAGCAATTGTATGGCTCTGGCTTTTCTGTTTGATGACGGTATCACGGACACAAAATCCATCGCAAGAAGGAGATTGTCCAATACAGTAAGAGTTGGAAGCAACTGGAAGAACTGGAACACGATCCCAATATTTTTACCCCTCCACATAGATAGTTCCCTTTCGTTCAAGTGATCCGTTTGCTT
>CAMFLX010000327.1 GCA_945957555.1 uncultured Cytophagales bacterium | reverse complement strand
TAAACAAAAAGATATAAGAAATACACGTTTTCCCTTATCCCGAATTGAGGTTATTTAAATAATTCAACAAAAACGATAAGCTCGAATGGTAAATTTCGACATCAATAAAGACTTAGGAAACAGTTATAGAAATACCAAGTGATCTCAAACTTATATAGGCGCAAATAGCTTTGCCTCTTTCGTTAATCCAAAACTATACTTTATCAAATAACAGTTTTCCATTATTGGACAATAAATTAACTTGTAAGAGCGACAGATTGATAGGCAGTGAACACAAAGCTGCATTTAATAACGTAATGATGACACAAAAGAAATATTTTGAATTGATAGAAGGCGGTTCTGCTAAGTTTTGGGAGATTATTCAAGAAGGGACCAAAATATTAACACGCTTTGGTCGCATTGGCGCCAATGGACAAAGTTCTGAAAAGCTGGAAGAGACTGAGGCAAAATCTCATGACTTGTTTCTAAAGTTGATTGCAGAAAAAAGGCTACCAAGAAGTACAACAAGTTGATCCAAGTATAATTAAGTCCACTGAGCCTGAGGCCATCATGGCCCTTTGGAGGCAAATAGTGGCTGGGGACAATAGCGCCTTACGCCAATACCTATCATTGTTTGGACCTAAGCAGGAAGACCACATGGTTATAGCAAGGATCATCAAGCGTTTCCATAGGGCAGAGATAGTAGACGATTGCCTCATCGTTTCTTTAGTACCTTTGTATGATGGTGAAGAAGATGAAGACAATGCAACAGAAGTAACTTTCTCAAAACCATATGGAGGGCTGGGGATAGAGGAACTCCCTACCAGTGTCATAGAAGCTTGTAAAATCGCCAATGGCGTCTCATTTGAATCTACTGAAGGTGGCTACCTCGGGTTTATGGGTATCGAAGATGAATGTTTCATAGGCTCTGGAAGTTGGGATTCAGGACTTTTCGAGGAAGACGAAATTGAGGGCCTCTGGGGAGCTATGGATTACGGACAGAATTGGATATGTTTTAATGACAAACAAATCAACAAATTAGGAGAACCGCAACTGTATTTTATTTCACATGAAGGAGGAGCGCCTAAGGCCATCAAAAAGGCAAATACATTAAGTTTTGGCCAAATTACCTTACGTGTGATCTCTCAATACTTTACTGAGGAAGAAGAATTGGATCAAGTATATAATTAATTCATAGCTCATAAGTTATGGTGCGATATCATGTGATGTATAGCATCAGCAGCTGATCTATACCTTTTCATTTTTTATAGCGGTTCTATTTACTTTCTCTGTCATGTTTCTTATCAGCAATGAAAGATATCTGATATTACAAGGTCAACTTCATGAGTATATCTATTTGATCTTCATCACCCAATCCGAAAATGTGTTTATCAAACTCAACAAAGCCATTTTTCCTATAAAAACTATATTGACATACAAACGAAATCTAACTATTGGAACACATAAGGCGACACCTCTGTTTAACCCAGAATAATCATTAGAAATTTACTGCGACAAAGTCTAATGCTTAATCTGGGTTTAAGGGTTGATAAATTTGAACCTGAATAACTCTTTGTCTCCTCCTTTAAGAATGACCAAGAGCAATTCATGGGAGGGCAAGCCTTGGGTCGAAACCTCATCGCCAAAGTTTTGATTTAGCAATAGTTGGCCACGTAGGTTGTAAATCTTGATTTCATGATAAGTTTTAGGAGGAATGACCTGTGTCTGGCCACCCAAAGAAAATAATTTAAACTGATCTAATTCCTGCGTTTCAACAAAACTTACCCCACATTTAGAGCTATATAAGGATACACTATCCCTTAGCTCATCAAAGGTGCTATGAAAGAGGTCTCCGGGACACTCTGTATAGCCCGATTGACAGCCATCTTTATGCCCACAGATATTAGCCAATGGCATGGGAGGCAGATTCGCCGATGTGGGACCTATGGCATGAGGTGTATTACCCAAAACACTGATATCGTCTTTCCTTATTTTCCAGCCTACCAATGTATATAAAGCCTTCAATGCCGCCCTTGTAGGTAATACATTGATAAACGTACCAATCATACAGACGCCCATTGTGTTCTCATTCTTGTTACACATATGTGCTCCTTCCACTTCATCTTGCGAAGCATTCCCTTGAGGGTCCCTACCTTTATAAATAAGACCATTGGGATCAATGAGATAATTGTACCCAATATCGTCCCAGCCATTGTTCTGTGTATGATATACATATATGTTTCTAACCAGTGGAGTATAGTCATCAAGCACCAAATTAGGGTCATTGGAATGATGAATCACCACATGTGTAGTGGGCAGTCCTAACCTATTGCCAATGGGGGTTTGTAAGCCTTCCCTCCATATGGCTTGAGCAATGGAGCTGGGCTCTTCGCATACACCTTGAGCTTCGAGATAATGTGCCAATGCTACGAGTATCCCAATAAATATAGACTGCCTTTTCATGAGTTCATTTTTTGTCTGACAATAAGGTCTGGCGCTTTTGCAGGATACAAACATGGGTAGATATTGCCCAATAATATTCCTGAAACACTGAAATAGCCTACTTTGTTGGTCTAGATCTGGTTTCAAGTATGATATGCAATCACAAGAGGCATCCAATTCACAACATTACAAAAGTTGTATTTGTTTATTTGTAACACAAAACAACCATGCAACACCTACTCCATAAACCTACAGTTTTAGCTCTCAATCTTGCACGCATAGACGATGCTTCAGCGTGTGTCATACTTGCAATCTAGCTATTTTTGCACCTTTAGCTTTTGTATGGAATACAAAAAACAAAACCCTGACAAGAGTAAGCCCGCCATAGAAATCACCATAAGCGACTTTCCTATAGCCAACTCATTGACAAAATAATAGTCTGTTAACAGCGCCACAGCCGTAGGCCCAAGCCCCATGCCTATTAAGTTTTGAGCAAACAAGAGGGTGGCTGTTGCGATTCCTCTTTGATGCTCTGGCACCAGTTCTTGTACGATTGCGGCGGTAGTACCGACCCCAGCACTTACCAAAAGTGAATAAAGAACTAAACTTGGCCAAAGATATGAAAGACTTGGTGCCAAAGTCAGTACCAAACAAACTGGTATTAAGGCCAATACCAATAATAAAAGACATTGTACCCTTCCATACACACCCAACCGTAGCGAACGTTTATCAGACCATTTGCCTCCGAGCACGATTCCGAACGTAGGCAATAGTAAGGTAGCAATACCCATGATGTTTCCTATTTCAGGTGTTGACAATTGATGTACTCTTGTCAAATAAGAGGGTAGCCATGTACTGATTGCGTATACAGCAACATTAAAAAATGCAGAAGCAATACATATCCAGATATATGGACTCCCTTTGCTCAAAAGAAACAATTTGAATTCATGCAAAGGCATAGATGCCTGAGATAGCCGTTTGGGCTCATGAATGAAGCATAAACCTAAACTTACCAATAAGCCAGTAAGCCCAAAGCCTATAAAAATCCACTGCCAAGGATACAAGCCATACCAATGGATGTCGTGCATCCATACCAACATTCTACTACCGAGCAAAAATGCTAAACCACAGCCCACATAAATACCTAAGGAGTAAATGCTCAAAGCCGTAGCCAATTGACGTTTAGGAAAATAATCAGCCAATATAGAATAAGCACTAGGCGACAAAGCAGCCTCTCCCACCCCTATTCCCATTCGCGCCAGTAATAGTTGAAAGTAGTTTTGTGCTAAGCCACATATACTCGTCATGATACTCCATAAAGCTATGCCTATGGCCATAAGAGATCTACGACTTACCCTGTCCGACAGGATACCTATCGGAATGCCCAAGGTTGCATAAAAAACTGCAAATCCAAAGCCCATCAATAGGCTCATCTGCGTATCGCTTAGGTGTAAATCGTGCTTTATTGACTCAGCCAATACATTCATAAGGTACCTATCGGCAAAGGAAAAAGCGTATGCCAATGCCAATAGACCTACCACAACCCATTTGTTTTTTAGAAACCTCATAATAATCATCTATTATTTTAAATACAGGTACAAAATTGAGGCTTAAAAAGCGTCATTTCATTGATGTATGATAAGGAATTAAGGCTATTCAAATGATTTTCTAATTCTACTGAGCGATTCTGGTGTTACTCCCAAGTAAGAAGCAACATAATGATGTGGTATTTTATTAATGAGTTGAGGGTAGATCTTGAGTAAAGCACTATAGCGATCTGTAGCACTATGAAATTGTAGTGATTTGATGCGCTCCATTGCCAATAAATAGTTTTGTTCTGCCATAAGCCTACCCAGTTTTTGAATTCGTGGACTCTGCTCGTATAAAGATTGCAGTTGGGCAAAAGTAATGGTAATCACTACAGAATCCTCCAATGCGTGAATATTTTCAGAGGAAGGGCTTTGAAGCAAAAAACTTTCAAAAGCAGAGACAATGGGATTCCGTGAAGCAAAGTTAAAATAAGAAGAAAACTCCTTTCCATTAACCAGATGAAATACCCTCAATATTCCTTGATATAAAAAACCTATCTGATGGCATACCTGTCCATCCTTTATAAAGTACGTACCCTTCTTAAGCTTCACAACCTTTAACAATGGCACAATCATGCCCCAATCTTCCTCATTAAGTTGTGCTAACAAAGGAATCATGTTTTGAACATGTAAAAGTAATTGTTCAGTGGAAATAGGTTTTCTCATCAAAACATCATCAGATATTTTACAAATATAATAATCTATTTCTTGGCCTTGTTTTTTACCCTAGCAC
>CAMFLX010000326.1 GCA_945957555.1 uncultured Cytophagales bacterium | reverse complement strand
GCTCCAAAAATGGTACTTCAGTAGAAAATTGTGGACATTGCAATGGGACAGGGCAAGTCCGCAAGATCGCCAACAGTATGTTTGGACAAGTGGTTACCTCAAGTACCTGCCCTGTATGCCAAGGAGAAGGAAAAAAAATCACGCAGGCCTGCAATACATGTAGAGGCGAAGGTCGTATTAGCGAAGAAGAGATCATCAATGTAAAGATTCCTGCAGGTGTAGGCGAAGGCATGCAAATGAATATGAGTGGCAAGGGCAACGTTCCTCCTCGCGGGGGAATGCCTGGCGATCTACTCATTCTCATTGAAGAGGAGGAAGATGATGTACTCAAGAGAGATGGTAACAATATAGTATACGATCTGCACATCAATTTTGTAGATGCATGTCTTGGTACCCATGTAGAAGTACCGACCATTGATGGTAAAGTAAAAATAAAAATTGATGCAGGGACACAAAGTGGTAAAGTATTACGACTTAGAGACAAGGGTGTTAAGGATGTAAATGGATATGGCAGAGGGGACCAACTGATTTATATCAACGTTTGGACACCGAAAAACTTAACATCCGAAGAAAAAACAATCCTTGATAAGCTTCGAAGTTCACCTAATTTCGATCCCAAGCCAGGTAAATCTGAAAAAAGCTTTTTCCAAAGAATGAAAGAATACTTCGAATAAATACTTATTCATAAAGTTTAATAAGTTTAAACGAAGGCAATGGGAAACATCCATTGCCTTCGCGCTTTATAACGATTATAGCTCAAATCAACTCTTTGATAGTTTGATTCAAACTTCCTAAATTTAAAATATGAACTTAAATATCTGGCTAAAGTGTTTTTTTTATTAAATTCGCAATTCAAAAATTCAAAAAATATGGAAGGAAAGGTTTTTATATTCGACACTACGCTTCGAGATGGCGAACAAGTACCGGGTTGTCAGTTAACGACATCAGAGAAAATTGTTATTGCTAAAGAACTTGAGCTACTGGGTGTTGACATTATAGAAGCTGGCTTCCCTATTTCAAGTCCAGGTGATTTTGAGTCAGTAGTACAGATTTCAAAAGCGGTGAGCAATCCAACTATTTGTGCATTAACTAGGGCTGTTGATAAAGACATTGATGCAGCGGTACAGGCCTTACAATATGCCAAACACAAAAGAATACACACAGGAATAGGTTCTAGTGACTTTCATATCAAGTACAAATTCAACAGTACAAGAGAGCAAATCATAGAAAGAGCTATTGCTGCCACAAAATATGCTAAAAAATTCGTGGAAGACATCGAATTTTATTGTGAAGATGCTGGTCGAGCGGACAATGTCTTTTTGGCTCAAATGGTAGAAGCTGTAATTGCTGCAGGTGCTACGGTAGTTAATATTCCCGACACCAACGGATATTGCCTGCCCGAAGAATACGGGGCAAAGATCAAATACTTGGTAGACAATGTAAAAAACATTCATAAAGCAATCATTTCTGTACACTGCCATAACGATTTGGGCTTGGCTACCGCAAACTCACTTGCAGGCGTTGTAAACGGGGCAAGACAGATTGAATGCACCATCAATGGTATTGGAGAAAGGGCTGGCAATACATCACTAGAAGAGGTTGTTATGGCCATGAAAACACACAAAGAGCTCAACCTCTACACCTCCATAGACACAAAGAGAATTTACCCTCTGAGCCGCAAGGTTTCCAGCATGATGCGTATGCCAGTTCAGCCCAACAAGGCTGTAGTTGGTAAAAATGCATTTGCACACTCCTCCGGAATTCACCAAGATGGCATGATCAAAAACAAACAGAATTATGAGATCATGGAGCCAGAAGATGTGGGAGCTGGTAAATCATCCATCATTTTAACAGCTCGTAGTGGTAGAGCAGCATTAAACTACAGACTAGAACTGTTGGGGTACCATATCAGCAAAGAGGAACTAGAGGAGAAATATGAGGCATTCCTTAAGATTGCTGATGCAAAAAAAGATAACGTAAACGACAAAGATCTACATGCACTCATGGGCCAAGGCAGTTCCGACCGAGGTATATTTCTTGAGGATATGGAAGTGATCTGTGGTTATAAAAAAACACCTAAGGCTAAAGTTACCTTACGTGTAAATGGCAAAACAGCATCTACAGAATCAGAAGGTAATGGCCCCGTAGACGCTGCTATCAAATGTGTGGACAAAATTGTAAAGCCTAATGTTGTTCTAGAAGAGTTCCTTGTACAAACCATCACAGAAGGCTCCAATGACTTTGGGAAAGTACACATGACCGTAAGAACGGGCGAGCAAACAAATCATGGATTCTCTGCCAATACTGACATCGTTGTGGCCTCAGTAGAAGCCTACTTAGATGCACTGAACAAGCTATATTGATAATTATAAATTGAATGAACAAAGAAGAGAGACGGGGTTTTACTCGCCTCTCTTGTTCGTTCATATAATTAGCAACTATTAAAAAGTATCATTTCAGGCCTCTTTAATACCATTGATTCAAATTTCATTATTTTAGTCATTATTTATGACCTATTCTATCAGCAAGTCATTCACCCCCTCAAAATATTGAATAATCCCGACCATCGCTTCCCTAGTAGCGACTGTAAATGGCGGCATGTACAGTTCTTATATCTATTAGTTACCCATCTTTAGTTTGGGCATGAGTACTTTTTCAGAAAGGACTTATTATAATTACATAATCATACTTCAATATAATTATAAGCATAAAGATTAAACGCACTGTAATATGAACATAAACAATGTATTAGCTACCAATCCCCCCTATTTTGCATCTCACATGAAGCGGCCATCTAAATAGAATAATACTTTGCGGGAACTGAAAGATTGATGATGTGTCAAAAACAATCCCATCCTCCACTGCCTATACCCAACCTGCAAAACAAGTTTTTAATAATCAAACAGTTACTTTCCCAAGCTCTATTACCTCAAAAAGATTGGTCAACTAAATGATTTTATCTTGAGTACTGCAAAATAAAAACGGATTTAAGGGATTCCTATTTTGAGAATATTGTATTTTAGCCTAATTTGCGTCCAAAACAATAAATTAAGACATTATATGTTAAATGCATGGCATAGTGTACCTTTCGGAGGGGACGCACCCGCAGTAGTAAACGCAATCATTGAAATCCCAAAAGATTCTAAAGCAAAATACGAATTAGACAAGGAAACCGGATTTATCAAATTAGACAGGGTACTGTTTTCAGCTGTACATTATCCCGCAAACTATGGCTTTATACCACAAACGTATTGCGACGATAAAGACCCGTTGGACATCCTAGTATTGAGTTCAGTAGAAGCGGTACCTCTTTGCTTAATAGATGCGAAAGTAATCGGTGTAATGCGTATGGTCGACAACAATGAACAAGACGACAAGATCATTGCTGTTGCCAAAAACGATAAATCGGTAAACCATATCGAAGAACTAGAAGATCTTCCACAACACACTATGGACCAGATCAAGAGATTTTTTGAAGATTACAAAAAACTGGAAAACAAAATCGTTAAAGTTGAGAAGTTCTTAGGAAGACAAGACGCTTACAAGATCATCGAAGAAGCGATTCTACTTTACAAGGAGAAAAAATCTGAACTCATAGGCGAAAATCCAATGTCACTTTATTAATCAAATGATTCTATTACGAACAAAAAGGGCTTTTCTTTCGAAAAGCCCTTTTTGTTCGTATTTATACGAGTAATTTAAACCAATCAGCACCTAAGATTTTGGCTTTTTACTGGGTACTTCAGCCCGCGTATCCGCCTTAGTTTTTGCTACCTTAACCTGTGCAGACTCGGTTTTAAGTGCAACCCCGCTTTTCTTCTTTTGCTTAGGGCCAACTTTCAGCGTCTTTTTATTTTTCGAGGATTTCTCTTCTTTTTTGCCTTTGGTCAAATACTTAATAAGCTTCTTAGAAATGGATTCCGACGCATTCATAATAGACTTATCTACCTTTTTGCCCATTTCTGGTTCATAACTTAGTACAACTTCTTGGATCTTAGCCACAAGTCTACCTTCTATCTCTTTTTTCAGATTCTTTAATCCCATACGTGTGTAGTGTTTGAACAGCAAGGTAGCCAAAAATATATCCTTTATAAATGCCTAAATCCAAAAATAACAAATTCTTAACTTTAAGATAATGAACCACATAAGACTTTTATGAGTATTTTCAAAGATATTGGTCTTTCAAAAAGTACTACTACCGAATCGATGACACAAAATAACGAGTGTATTATTTAAGACCTAAAAATCACAAACGGATGTTATTTATACGAGAATATGCAAATCATTGTATTCTGTAAAAGAAATCTGATGTACGGTTATACAGCAACCATATTAATAAAGTTAAAGGACTCTTTAAAACAAGCCAAGCTCTTGCTCCAGCTCCAGCCCTTTCGGAATCAATACCATATCCTCAACCAATGCATGCACACAAAGTTCAATCTCAAATGTTTCCAGAATTTTCAATAGCAGATTATATGGCAATATCTCGTAAGATGATGCTTCCACCTTCTTTACAAGATCTCTTAGATCGGAGACCATTTTTTCTACTTCCACATTGTGCTTACTTTCATATTCCTTTATGGAATAAAATGGCTCCCCATTAGTGCCTCCGTTTTTTACCAAATCTAAAAGATAAGGAAAAAGGTCTTTTTCTTCGTGACCAATATGCTCAAGCAATTCGGTCTTTATTTTTCGAAACTGATCCAAAAGCAAGCATCCAATCTCAGGAAATTTAAAAGCTCGATCGATCGCATGTTCTATTTCTAAC
>CAMFLX010000325.1 GCA_945957555.1 uncultured Cytophagales bacterium | reverse complement strand
ATAAACAAAAAGATATAAGCAATACATGTTTTTCCTTATCCCGAATTGAGGTTACATTAGTTGATAGATGATTCTCCGACAGAGAATAGTTAAGCATTGCTCAATAGATCGTGATAATGTAGGTAGATTTCTGCATCTGCTCTATTGATATATGATCACCAAGACCCTAAAGTGTAATATTGATGTCTGCAACTATCTTTTTCATATTTTGATTTAAAGGAGTCATAATTATGATCGAACTATTCGAAGGGTCTCTCTAAAAAGAGCTCTAGCACAGGGGCATCCTCTGGCGTACTGGTGCTTAGTCCTTTGTAACTTTTTTGTCCGTATGGCAATTCGGTTTTCAGTCTAAATAAAAATATATTATTGCTCAAGGTTCCATTTCTGATTTTATTGATGACATCAGTAGCATCGATCTTTACTTTACCTATTCTGTTGTATGGTGGTACCACAGGTATTTTAGTGTTGGTTAAAATGCTGGGCTGCTTCTGCCAGGTGATATTTAAAATGGTATTTCTTGCGGCCGTAGTCAGGTATATAAAAGAAGTGTCATTGTCAATCCTATCGTCATAAAAGGGGGTAAGATCGCCATACCAAACAAAGTAGGCTTTCTTAATGGTATACCGAGCCTCAATGGTATCTAATGAGGGTATGGTAAAATAAGACCTGGTGGTATCTAGATTTCCGTTACGGGTCCACCCTGCGGCTACGATTGAATTGTTTTGATTGGCTATCGGAAAACTAACCGATAATGAAACATTTTTCTCAAATTTTAGTGAAAGAGTATCTACTACGACATCCGGACAGGGACAAGCAATTTGTTTCTGGCAACTAGAAAGTTGGAAAAATAGAACAAGACCTACGAAAATGCTTAGTAATGATTTCATAAATTTAAAAAATGATTTCAAAATAAGGGCGAAGCGCTTTTTTGTCGTTTTTAGGACCATATAAATTCTTCTGCCGAGTCCAAGGTATAAACATGTTTTCCCCACTGGTCCGCATCATAAATAAATTGTTTTGATATTTTTTCTGAATAATATTTTGCACGACATTCGTTACGTCAAAGCATATCCAAGTATTATGCTCGTAGGGTTTACCTGAGACTGACAAGGAACTTGTGTAATAAGTGGGATAATAGATCCAACGTATTTTATCAAGGCTATCTTTAGGCCAACAGGTGAGTAGAATCTGGATAGAATCAGTAGGGTTGGGCACATAATCTGCTGGCTCAGGAGCACTATGTAGCCACAAGTTGGCCTTTTTTATCTTAGTACATATGGGTAGAACGCTGAAGTCAGGCAACGCAAAAAAAGTTCGATAAATATTTGAAGTGCCGAAAAAATTCCAGCTGTCGCACATGAATGTGGTATCTGCATAGTCTATGTCGCCTCCCCCTCCATTTTCCCTGTCAACTACAACCAATTGATCATACAAAGGCATTTGTTTGAAACCATTGGTATCGATTAAGGCTGCTTCTTCTACACTGCAAGAAATTGTTTTGTTTGTAGTTGTGTGGCTATGAATAACATATAATTCCTTTTTCTTACACGAAAACAACAGTAAGAATACAGAAAAAATTAAAGCAGAATTTTTTGAAAAAATATTTCGGGTCATTAATAATAGTGCTTTAAGCCTTTGTCTGCTCGCATTTTCAAGCATTTCAGCAAAGTATTTCAAAACAAAACTACCAAAATATTTATAAAATCAATATAAAACCCCAATATTCCTTTAAAGCAAAAAAGGTAGGCTATGAAAGCCTACCCTTCCCTTTTTCATAAACTAGATATCAAGTGTGCGCTTGTATGCGTATATAATTAGCTCGATATAAATTTTTATCATCTAAAATATATACCTTTGGGTATATATTTTAGGTAGATAGCTGGTATCTCCATGGTATATGAGTTGGTGCTAAGAAATAGCAATGTCATTTATCTAAAAATACCTTGTGGTTGAAAATGTTCTCTGAAACATCTACACCATCAGTTTATTTTTGTTATTTTGTATCTTGCTATAAATAAGATTAAAGCTTTTTTATAGAATTTAATGTTAATCATCTTTCATACCTCTAAGACAGTGCAATGACAAATGGTTACAGAAATATTTTTATTTTTTTTCAAAAACCGTCTAGATTCGCGTATACGGCATTTTTTGTATTATTGAACACTATTTTTTTATCTAATTGACCAAAGAAGAACTAAATAAAGTCATTTCGGCTTGTGTAAAAAACAATATGAAGGCAAAGGAAACTTTGTATAAGTATTTTGCGCGCGATATGATGTACTTATGCCGAAAATATGCACGATCTAATGAAGATGCCCAAGATTTACACCAAGAGTGTTTCATCAAAGTATTTGATAAAATAGGGTCCTATAGTGGCGAAGGCTCATTTGAGGGCTGGTTAAAACGTCTTTTTATCAATCATTGTATTAATAATTATAAAAAATATAAAAATAATTATGTAACTAACATACCAGAAGATGGTCTTACTAATATAGAAGAGGTTTTGAAAGATGAAATTGATGAACAGGAAGACTATAATTCTTTCGATAAGGCTTTAGACAACTATACGTTTGACGAGATTTTGACATTGATAGATAGTCTTGACCCTCCTAGCAATTTGGTATTCAGATTGTACTATTTGGAAGAGCAGGCTCATCATGAAATCGCACATATTCTGAACATCAGTATTAATAATTCTAAGGTATTGTTGCATAGGGCCAAAAAGAAACTTCATAAAATTATTTCAAATCAAGTAAACACGGTTATTTGAAAAAAAATACTGACATAGGGCAAATCGTAAGTTCAAAACTTGAAAGCAAGTATAATGATGCCTTTTTTGATGAATCAAAAGGCTGGGATATGCTTGTGAGCAAATTACCTAAAAGAGGTTTTTGGGATTGGGGCTTTACGCATTTAAACATATATAACGTTACCCTGTCTTTATTACTGCTCGCCATGCTTAGTTATGTAGCATATCATAGGGAGGAAACCCAAAATATCAGTACGGTACCGTTTACAGATGGTCGGGTTCAAGTAGGACCCTTAAAACATCAGGAGAAAAACACTGTATTGGAGAAAAATGAAGGCGCCTATATACCGCAACAAAAACATACAAAGGCAAGCGAAAATGCTCCCACCATAGAAAAAGCGACCATTGCTGCAGATAGTATTCAGGCATCAGAACCGCTGAGTAGAGCGCCCGATGTCCCATCTGTTTTGTCAACCCAAAAAGAAGCAACGGTACCAACAGAACATAACCTCCCGCCCAAAGAGAGCAATCATACTGAAAACGCTCACGAACACCCCAAAACAACCACAGAGATCAAAAAAAGTATAAAAGACTCCGTTACCATAGCCCAACCTACGCAAAAAAAAGACACTATAAGACGTAGAATAAAAAGATTTGATTAGCAATTTGATGAAACTCTTTATCGTAATTCTCCTCACAGGCATTTTTGCATATTCAAATGCCCAATCGACAGAACAAAAACCCGAAAAAGTTAAAATAAAGGATACCATAAACGTAACCAATTATTTTATGGTTAAACCTTACGTGTTCTATAATATGTACCTCAGAAAAGTCATTTGTGAGGGGAACTATTATTTAAACTCTTCTATTAATAATACTTTTATCAATAAGCAATCGTATGGTGTAGGTGCCGATCTTATTCGAAAAATAAAAAAAATGCAATATGGCATCTCTTTCAAATATATCTATACACAGGAGAATTATGGCGCAAAAATAATTTTTGATGATGGGAAAGATTCTATTTATACGAGCCATTCGCAACTTACACAGCTGGGTATTGGCCTCTATATAGCCCGTGAATTTAAATTAAATCAAATAAAAGTTGTGCCCTCTATGAGTGTGAACTACAATCGAAATATAGCTTCAAATGCCAGATTTTTAATACGAGATTCACAAAACCTACCCAATTACAAATCAATTGATATCGATAATTTATACTCCAAATACACACTTACTGGCAATCTCGGGTGTGAAATATTTTTCTTTTGTCGCAATAGGATAAGTCCATTTGTAGGGTATCAGTATATGCAATCATTTACAAAAGAGGCACAACAAGGCATTTTTGATATCAAAATCATCAAGCATAGTAATTTATTCCTAGCTGGCTTGATCTATAAAATATAAAATTCTCTACATAGAAGTTCTGAGATTGATTTCAGCCTTAATATATGAAAGGGTGGCTATGATACCACCCCTTCCTTTAAAGATCACTTAGAATGAGACTTTGATTTGTCCTTATCATCCTTATGTTCTTGGTGACCTTTAGGGTCTTTGTGCTCCATACCTTGCTTGGTATGTGTCTTTGGATCTGTTGTTGACTTCTTGCTTTCCGATGCTGCACCGGATCCAGCTTTTTTGGGACTTGTCATAAGATTGATTTTTAAAACTGATAATAGAAGAATAACCCCGTGTCTTCCAATATGTTTTAGAAATCTGGATAATTATGGCCCTGCGCTGTAGCCTAGCAGCCCCAAAATGAATTAGTTTGTATGTACCAATCCTGGTTTCTTTGTGAAAGCACAAACATAGACAAGGGAGAGCAAAATACGATGTCTGATGCACATGACCTCCATTCTCAGCTCTTAAGAGGTGATTGATATATACAGAAAATACACAATATGATTTACAATATATAGTATGTGTTTTTAAAAATTTTCGATTGTACTTTACTCTGATATCGAGTACTTTTCCAAGAAGTATAAACCAGGCTTTGTTAATCGTATATGTACCTAGTAATTTTCAATTAAACCCAGAATAATCATTAGAAATTTACTGCGACAAAATGCTACCTCAAA
>CAMFLX010000324.1 GCA_945957555.1 uncultured Cytophagales bacterium | reverse complement strand
ACACATACCTTTTGGCAGGGTGGTTTCAATACTAATGACAATCGTTTACTTTTGTACAAGGTAATCATCTGAACAAATGACAGAACTAGAACAATACATCCACTCCTACTTTGGCGTCCCCAAAGAGGAACTCGACAAAATAGTTTCCTGCTTTCATACCCATACATTAAAAAAGGGCAATTACTTTTTGAAAACGGGTCGCGTATGCGATAAGCTCTCTTTCCAACGCAATGGGCTAGTTAGGGTCTTTGCGGAATCTTCTGACAGAGAGGTGACGCAATGGATTTCTACCCAGGGCTATTTCATCACGGATCTAGCAGGTATCATCTTCAACAAGACTTCACGATGGAACATACAAGCCTTAAGCGACACCGAATTGTTTACCATCCACAGAGATAACTATTTAAAGATGGGACAGTTGATCCCACGTTGGCATGAGCTGGAAAAACTGTTTATTGCCAAATGCTTTACCATGCTTGAAGACCGGGTATTTGCATTGTTGTCTATGAGCACAGAAGAGCGCTACCACCTCCTCCTTAAGGAACATCCACAACTGTTTAACCAAGTACCCTTGCAATATTTGGCCTCAATGATGGGCATGACCCCAGAAACACTGAGCCGGCTGAGAAAAAAAGAACTCAAGGGTTTTTCTTGATTTTTGTCAAGAGCGTGTGTTGATTTTATGGGGAACTTTGTAACATAAAATCAAAACACAAAGCTCATGAAATCAAACACATTGTACTCGATCGCTGCACAGTTAGTCTTCACTTCAAATCTACTTGCTCAAAACAATTCCTTTGCGGTGCAGGTCAACTGGAATGCTCCCGTTAAAAGTAGTAAATCTATTGTGATCCATGCTTCGCCAGAAAAAGTCTGGGGTATACTAAGCCAAATAGACCAATGGTCTACATGGATGTCGGAAGTGAAAAAATCAAAAGTGAATGGCCCTATCAGCCCTAAAACCACTTTTGATTGGGTAGAAAGTGGCATGAAGATCCGCTCAATCCTACATACTGTAAACTTAGTACATGAATTTGGGTGGACAGGCAAAGTATATGGCATATCAGCTGTGCACAACTGGACACTGAAACCTGTGGAAGGCGGCACTGAAGTAATTGTAGAAGAATGCCTCGAAGGCTTTCTAGCGAAGGTATTTAAAAAGTCTTTTCAGAAAACTTTGGAAAAAGGAATGATCAAATCTCTAGAGGAACTCAAACGTGAATCAGAAAAATGAATAAAGTTTGAATATGTTCGCATGTTCTCGACTCTGCCAAGGGTTGAGCATGCGGATATTAAAGTTTCCAAAGGAACCATGATCACTTCGCCCCAACAGTCATAATAAACCAACACTATAAATCCGATCTTAAAATCACTCCTATTTGAATCCTTTAGTTGGATATAGGAGTTGAAATGTGCGCTTTTATAAAACAAGGAAACTGTTTTGTATAAGGCTAGAATATCTCAGGGCAAGCAAGTTACAAAAAACATCTCCTAAAATTTGTTAATTTCAATGTCATTTATTTAATTAGGACTAATGTTGCGTATTAGGCAACATTGAATGCGCCCTAAAATACTGCAACGATGAAGTATTTTTAACACAGAAACTGATACAAACAATTGATATAAATATGTATCGTTGATGTTATAATAAGTTATATTTTTAGAAACTTTTCACTATACTCAAAATTATCTTAGACTAAAAATCCAAGATCGGTTTGAATCCTCAAGTTCTTGGACCAGTCACCATACTAAACAGATACTACCATGGCCATACAATTCGCTGATTTTATTGGTATTGACGTTTCTCAATACAATGGCACTATCCAGTGGATAGATGTTGCCTCCGATCCTCAAAAGATAAAGTTTGCCTACATGAAGGCAACTGAGGGCACCACCCTGCAAGACCCTAGCTTCAAA
Source organism: uncultured Cytophagales bacterium (assembly GCA_945957555.1). Lineage (GTDB taxonomy): Bacteria > Bacteroidota > Bacteroidia > Cytophagales > UBA9547 > CAMFLX01. The sequence continues at coordinate 2,912 of CAMFLX010000324.1, read as the reverse complement.
TATAACAGAAAGGGAGCCAACAGCGTGGGTATACGCAATGGAGCATATCATTTTTACAGCTTAGTTACGCCACCAGAGCAACAGGCAGAGAATTTCTTAAAGGTCGTACAACAACTGGGCACCTCTGACCTTGCTCCTATGCTCGACATCGAAAAGATTCCTGCACAAAATCAAATCACTCCAGAAAAACTAGTAGCTGACCTCCATACCTGGATAGACATTGTAGAGCGAAGCTTAGGCTGCAAGCCCATCATCTATTCTTACAGGAACTATTGGGAAACAGTGCTCAAATCTCCTACATCATTTACAGAATATCCGTTGTGGATTGCCAACTATGGTAAGGTAGATTCCCCCACCTCAAATAATCCCGCACCAAGTCCCTTTCCGGGATGGGAGACCTACGCCATTTGGCAATATACTAGCAAAGGCGCGGTGAAAGGGATTACCGACGGTAGAGGCAAACCCTTAAATGTCGATTTAAACAAATATAACCTGAGCTCTGGGTTTCTAGAACTCAACACTCCTTTTGTTCCTGTCACAGACAATTCAATTATGGAGGGCTCCGTAAATACAGATAAGCTAAATATACGAAGTGGTGCTGGTAAAGAATTTAATTTAATAGCCATGCCACTACCTCAAAATCAAGAAGTAACCATACTGGGTGAAGAAAACGGCTGGTACAAAGTACGCACCGAAATAGAGGGTTGGGTAAGTAAAACATACATCGACATCAAGCCATGAACCGTAAACTCGTCCTACTGTTAATAGGTTTAGCAACCTTTTGTATCGTTCTTTTTGTAAAGAGACCTGAACTCATCCAAAAGTTTTGGCTTTGGGTGGTTGGGCTTTCGGGCTTCATCATCAAAATCCTTCAAGTTATATATGACGCATTTCAACGATGGTTCGAAAGTGGCGAAGAGCTCATAGAAAAGGAAAAACAAAAAATTGAAAAAAAACTCATAAACATAAAGAATAAATTATGAAAAAGAATCTCAGTGGCTTAGTGATCGTGGGTATATTTCTCGCAATAATTTTAGTTGCCCATTTTTTGATCTTTTGGATGTTCAAAACCGACAAATCACTGTATTATAATATAGCCGTTTCCATCATCATCGCATGGTTGTGCATATTGATCGGCTACTATGTTTGGGCGATCAAGTTTTACAATATTGAAAAAGGCAAAACAGATGAACATAAACAAATCATCGCAGACAACATAGCTGCAGGTAATGCCAGCGTTGATGATCTTGAAAACCCACACATGGAGGAAACTCTGGGGCTCCCCGCTGGCACCATAAGGGGTACGATTGCACTCTCATTAGTTGTGGCAGGCTTGGCTTTGAGTATTGCGAGCCTAAGTATGGATTCAACAATCCTTCCAGGCAAACTATTTGTGGATAATTTCGAATTCATCAAAAATGCATTCTTGATGATGATCGCCTTTTATTTTGGCGCAAAATCACTGGAAGTATTAAATAAAAAAACACCAACAGTTACGGTGAGCAGTTCTACCACTACTACTTCATCAAGCAATAACACCAGTTCTACTGATAGTACCCCGCCAACGCCGGTAAACAATACAACGGTGATTAATGATATTGCTACGGAAGCAACGTCTCAATCTAATTTCACGATTCCAGATGCAAAAGAATAAAAGAGCTTATCTGAAAATATATGCCTTGTTGTTTTTGCTCTGCATGAGTATATGTGCCTGCAAAAAAAAACAAGATCGATACTTGGTGGTGAGTAAGGTTAAAAGGGTATCAAAACTTGCGACCACTCAAACCCAAATCGACAAAATTGTACTAGGCACTCAAGAACGTAAACTTCTTAGAATCATACATATCAATACTGCCAGATTCGTTGCCTACTCCCAAGCGACCATTACTGCTGGTATCGACCTGAGTGAACTAAGGCCTGAAGATGTAAGGATTCTGGATGAGAGGATTGAAATCAACCTTCCCCATGTGAGAGTAGTCAATTTTTCATATCCATTTAATGCCTTCAAGATCGATAGTAATATTACCGACAATGCCTTTCTGAATAAAATAGACATTGATGACCAAGAGTATTTCTACGAACAAGCGGAGATCGATATCAGGAACAATCTGCAATACACAGGTATCAGGACAGCTACGGAGGAAAAAACACGAGTATTGATGATCAATCTATTGCGCAATTTGGGTTATGAAGAAATCTACATTACGTTTAAAAAAGGGCCTTTTATTGTTGAAATTAATCCAGCACCAAGCGACAGTCTAAACAATAATTGATATGATGAAGTTTTTTAATTCATTCTCAAAAATTACCGGATTTGTATTGCAAGCCGTTTTGGTAGTACTTGCGGTATTGATCTTTAGTTATTTTGATCCTTTTAATATATTGGCATCGCACAAAAAGACTCTCCAGGACACACCCATTACTGTAGGAAGTGTAAGGGAAATTGGACAAATGATCACTGCTGAGTATTATGGCGAAGTTCTCTCATCATTAAAGGAAACCTATATTGAAGAGATTCAGGCTCATGTAAATAGTTTTAAGAGATACGATACGCTCTTTAAAATAAGGGCTCGACAGTTTCGTGAAGAAGAACTCGATACTAAGCGCAAAAACAAGATCGCCGAGTACTTCAAAGAAAATTATAGAGATTTAACCCAAGACAGCCTCTATCCTTATTACTTAGAATACCTTGAGGAAGTCTTTAGAAAAAGGAGAAAGATTCCTTTTCTGGCATTTATGGGTGAGAACAAGGTCATCGAGGAACTGAAAACAACTGATTACTGGAAAGAACCTTTTGACAATGCTGCATTTGAAAAGATTAAAGACAAAAACAAATTTGATGATTATCTAGCGCCTAACAAACGAGAACTCAAAAAGCAGATAGTGTTGCTGGGGAGAGGCTGGGTAAGAGC
>CAMFLX010000323.1 GCA_945957555.1 uncultured Cytophagales bacterium | reverse complement strand
ACCTACACTTATGCGATCGTCGGCAGCGTCAGATGTGTATAAGAGACAGGCATCCAGAAGCCTTATATATAGCTTGGTTTGAAGACACTCAAAAGGAATATGAGCAGATCTCGGGGCACCAAATCAGTATAAAGATGGCCCAAGGTTTATTGGCAAGCATGACCAAGGATAAAATCGTAGTTTTTTTAGAACATTATCCGCTTAGAAGTAAGGAAGAGATGCTGGTGAGGCATTGGAATGCCAAAGAAATATTGGTTTTGAGTGCCTTGGATGAACCTTTATTTCAGTACTTTGGAGGTGGTAATATTGTTCATTTGCTTGAAAAGCTGGGTTCAAATGAACATGAAATGCTCACACATCCACTTATTGGCAAATCAATACAAAATGGGCAACGGAAACTGGATCAGAAAATGGTGGTAGAAAGTAAGGCCAATTCTGCGGAAGAATGGTTTCGAAAGAATATAAGGGGCATGCAATCGTAATATTACTTAGGTCTGGCAAGTTATTTATGGAGTCTTTGTTAGAAGGATGGTTACCAAACAAAGACTCCTCTTTTTTTTAGCTCTTAGCGGCAATATAGGCTCTCAATACCTCCGCTACTCCCCATGCTTGTGCAATACAGCCATTAGGGTTGAAAGGTGCTTCAGCATCAAAAATCTCTGATACGGTTCCAATGCCAGCATCTTTAAGATGCGCCTTGAATTTTTCTATGTGTTTGAGCACTTTATCTTTACCGGCATCACCTTCAAGCTTTATTTTTGCCATATAATAAGGGCCCAAGAGCCAAGACCATACTGTTCCTTGGTGATAAGCCCCATCTCGGGACCACTGATTACCAAAGTAATGGCTTCTGTAATGAGAGTCTTCTGGAGATAAGCTCCTGAGTCCGAAAGGGGTAAGTAAATGGTCCTCTACGGATTTTAATACCTTTTTAGCCTTATCGTTTTCTAAAATAGCAAATGGTAAGCTGATCGCAAAAGTAACGTTTGGACGTAGCGCATCATCATTTACAAAATCTCCCACACAATCGTACAAGGTTTCTTGTTCTTCGTTCCAGTATTCTTTATTAAAAGATTGCTTAGCTAGCTCTGCCTTTTGGTGGAAATAGGCCGACTTTTCTTTTTGTGAAAACTCATTGTAAAACGTCTCCATGATTTTGAGGGCGTTAAACCACAAAGCATTGATCTCTACGGGCTTGCCCATTCTTGGTGTTACCACCCAGTCTCCAACTTTGGCATCCATCCAAGTAAGTTGTACTCCATGTTCTCCAGAATACAGGAGTCCATCTTCAGGGTCTACTATGATATTATGTCTTGTTCCTTTGAAATGCCACTCTATGATCTCCTCTAAAGTTTTGAATAAATCATTTTTGACGAAGTCTAGATCCTTAGTTTGAAGGTAATACTCATAAATAGCTACAAAATACCAAAGGGTTGCATCTACTGTATTGTATTCTGGTTCTTCTCCCGAATCGGGGAATCTATTGGGCAGCATGCCTTGGTCTACAGACTCTGCGAATACTTTGAGGATCTGCCTGGCATCTTCATATCTTTTAGTGCTGAGACAAAGACCTGGAAGGGCAATCATGGTATCTCTACCCCAGTCGGAAAACCAATGGTAGCCCGCTATGATGGTCTTTAGCTTTTCACCTCTCCTTACGATAAACTGATCAGCGGCCAGTGCCAGTGTTGCTGTGAAATCGTCTTTGATGTCTACTTGCTGTATGAGCGCTTCTCTGCGTTTTTTTTCTTGTTCCATAAGCGCAAAGCCATCGGCTTTGCTGATGTCCACTGTAGAAGCAATGATAGCAATTTTATCACCCTTCTTCATTTTTACACTAAAGTGTCCATGTGAAAACAAATCTTCCCTAAATTCCAAGCCGCGATCCAGTTCCACAAGGTATTCAAACTCTGTGTACCAGCCTGGCATGTAGGTGAACTTTGCATCCTTTACTTGGATGTGCAAGTTGGGAAGGGTATCATAAGGACTTAAATGGAGCGTATGGTTTTCAAACACATAATCCCATTTCAAATTGTCGTTGGCGTGAGTGAGACCATGGAAGTCTCTATAGGCAATAAAAGGCCTCAAGTCTAAATAGAACTCTTTGGGAGCCTTCTTAACCTCGTAGGCAATGACTACCGTGTTTTCGCCATGTATGCCAGCTACGGTCTTTTCTATTTCGAAACCGTCAAATTCGTATGAAAACTTAGGGAAAATATCCCTTTCAAATTTTTTGAGATAAGTATAACCACCTTCAGGGCTTACTGTGCTTGGGAATTGATTTGAAAACAACGGATAGCTGCGTCCATCATTGAGATAAATAGTTTCCTCTAGTTTGGAAAGTAATACCATACGTTCCACTGGAGGTTTGAGACTGGCCACCAAAAGTCCATGATACTTTCGAGTATTGATTCCCGAAAGAGAAGAAGAAGAATAGCCACCGATACCGTTGGTTTCTAACCATTCAAATGAAGACGTTTTGGGATGCGTGCCTAATAGTTTTTTGTCAAGAGTAATTGCCATTTAAAAAAATAAATTATTTGCACCAAAGGATTTTTATACTCAATAATGATTGGGGCTAAAATTAAACAAATTATATTGTTTTACATAACATTTATTCATCGTAGTTTTGCTTTTGAATAGCAATAATAGATAGATTAGCAAGAGGTTATAGGCTTATTTACGCAATTTATCACATAATCCACAAGTAATGTGGGTTTTATTCCATAGTTCGTGTGGTTTGTCCCCATTGCTGCCACACAATTGAGTTTCAAAGTAAAATAAGAATGATTTCAAAAGAAACCATAGAAAGGGTACAAGCGGCGGCAGATATTGTGGAGGTGGTGAGCGATTACGCTCAGCTCAAAAAGAAAGGAAAAGATTTCTGGGCTTGCTGTCCTTTTCACAATGAGAAGTCCCCTTCCTTTTCGGTGTCGCAGGCCAAAGGGATCTACAAGTGCTTTGGGTGTGGTGCTGCTGGCGACGCCCTCACTTTTGTGATGAACGTGGACCGCATCAGTTACCCTGATGCCATTAGGCAACTGGCCAAAAAGTATTCGATAGAAATCATAGAAGATGTATCTGCTACCAACAAGGAAGAGCGCACGCAAATCGAGAGTTTGTACATCATCCTTAACTATGCCAAAAACTTCTTTGTGAAGCATCTCTTCGAGACAGAGCATGGCCGTGCGGTCGGACTTAGCTATTTCAAGGAAAGGGGCTTCTCTGATGCCACCATTCATAAGTTTGATTTGGGCTATGCACCTGATGCTTGGTCAGAATTGCATAAGGAGGCACTGGCAGAGCAGTATTCTGAGGAAATTCTCGAGAAGGCTGGACTGATCACCAAAAAGGATGACAATAAAGTATTTGATAGGTTTAGAAATCGGGTAACATTTCCCATTCATACGGTATCCGGCAGGGTTATTGCATTTGGGGCAAGGATCCTTACCAATGATAAAAACCAACCCAAATATCTCAACTCGCCAGAAACAGAAGTATACCATAAGAGTAAGATTCTCTATGGGATCTATCAGGCTAAAAAGGAGATCGTAAATAAGGACAATTGTTTTCTTGTTGAAGGATATACCGATGTACTGAGTTTGCACCAAGCTGGTATAGAAAACGTGGTTGCTTCCTCTGGTACTTCACTTACGCAGGACCAAGTGCGGTTGATTGGTAGGTTTACTAAGAATGTGACCATTCTCTACGATGGTGACACCGCAGGGATCAAAGCTTCGCTGAGGGGGATTGACATCATCTTGGAAGAAGGTCTTAATGTGAGAATCTGCTCCTTTCCAGACAATGATGACCCAGACAGTTATGTGAAGAAAGTAGGGTATGAGGCATTCTTGAAACACATCAAGGAGCATACCAACGACTTTATTAACTTTAAGACAGAGCTCTTCTTAGCTGAGGCGGGTAATGACCCCATCAAGAAGGCTGGAGTGATCAAAGAGATTGTAGAGAGTATTTGTAAGATTCCGGATACCATTACAAGAACTGTATACATCAAGCAGTGTAGTGATAAGTTGGGTATTTCGGAAGATATTTTGGTGGCGGAGGTGAACAGGAAACTGCTCGGCGACCGAAAAAAGAAAACAGAGAATACCGTAAACGAGCTGCTGATTGCTGAAAATGAGCTACTAGAGCAAGAGCTCAATAGACCTCATGATTTGCCTGAGGTAAATTTGGAAGACAAGTTTATGGTGCGCGAAAAAGGACTCATTTATTTGCTTTTGCACAATCACCAGCTTAAGACCACCGACCAAGAACTGAGTTTGATTCAGTTTTTTTACAATGAAACTTTAGATTTGGAGTTTTCAGACCATTATTTCGGGCAGATCCTCACCCAACTCAAAGAAGTCTTAGGCAATGGTGAAGATTACAGCCAGTTTTTTGAAAACTTCGACAACGAAGAACTCAAAAGGATTATGATTGACCTTAGCATGCCTTCGCATAAGCCAAGTCCTAACTGGGGGAAACATGGTATCTTGGTGCCCGATGAGCATGAGGATCCTTTCGCCCTCATGCATAGTTTGATTTTACAATACAAAATCATTCTTACTGAAGAAATGATTCAAGACAAGAAGATTTTGCTAGCTGCTACCGACGATTACGATCTACAAAACAGATACCTAAGAATTATTATGCAACTCATCGACCTTAAAAAGGAAATCGCCAAAGATTTGGGTAGCGTGGTCTGGAGACTTTAGACGTTAGAGTAAAGAGTCGTACGGGGCACTAATTATGGAACCGGCAGCTAAAAAGTATTAGACGCTTTCAGAAACATCGGAGTAAGAGTCTTAAACCCAGAATAATCATTAGAAATTTACTGCGACAAAATGCTACCTCAAATT
>CAMFLX010000322.1 GCA_945957555.1 uncultured Cytophagales bacterium | reverse complement strand
AGTCGATCACTTATGATAGAGTAGGTTCTTATTTTAAGCACAATCCAGTAGGTGCTGCAGTGATTTTGGTAGGGCTGCTTTGTGTAACTGCTATGCCACCTTCAGGACTTTTTGTAAGCGAGTTTTATATCTTTAAGGGATTGATATACAGAGGTCATTGGTTTTATGCTTCTTGTGTTTTCCTCTTGCTGACTATCATCATGTATTATTTAAGTGCCAATGTATTTAAACTCTTATTCTCGAGTAATACCTCCGATCTCAAGCTTACTGATAAAATACACCCTATGGAATCCTCTTCCCAGATCTTGTTGTTGTTGGTCGTATTGTACTTCGGCATCACTCCTCCAGAGGAACTGACCGATTTTATAAACCATATAGTAAAAGTGATTCCAAACGGTAAATTGTGAGGTTATGAAATGGTTGGAAACTAAAAATAATGGCGCTTTTGCAATAGAAGAAATACCCGTCATGGCATATGAAGAGTTTTATGATCTCACTGTGGAGCTCATCAATACAAATGAATCATGTCATTGTGTAAACTATTTTGTATTAAGCGAAGAGGAGGGGCTATTGCATTTTGTAATCGTGATTGCAGACGACAGTGATGGTATTTTATATGTGTTTTCTCATAAATCACATAAAAATATGAGTCTGAGGTCCATTACAAAGGAGGTTTTTGCTTTACATGTTTTTGAAAGGGAAATTTATGAGAAATACGGTCTTGATTTTGAGGAGCATCCTTGGTTAAAACCTGTAAGGTATAGTTACGATAGAGCCAACAGAACTCACAAGATTTCCAATTATCCTTTTTTTAAGATCAATGGGGAAGATCTACATCAAGTAGGTGTGGGGCCGATCCATGCAGGTGTCATAGAGCCTGGACATTTTAGGTTTATCTGCAATGGCGAGCGGGTGCTCCATTTAGAGATTCAACTTGGGTTTCAGCACAGAGGGGTGGAGCAACTTTTTAAGGAAAAGAAGAAACTCAATCATAAACTCGTATTGGCAGAAAATATTGCAGGAGATAGTGTGGTAGCACATACCTTACCATTTGTCATGAACCTAGAATCTTTGTCTGATTTTGAGGCGCCAAGAGATTTGGTATATGCAAGAACGATTGCACTAGAGTTGGAGCGCATAGCTATACATATTGGAGATTTGAGTGCACAATGTACTGATATCGCTTATCAGTTGGGAAGTTCGGTGTTTGGGGCTTTAAGGACGCCCGCCATCAATTATTTCCAGTTTTGGTGTGGTAACAGATTTGCGAGAACCTTGATCCGCCCATTTCATCAGCCTTATCCGCTTACTGATGAGTTGATCAAGAGACTGCTAGCGTTCCTCGAAGAGTTTGAAAAGAAATTCACACCCATGGTGGAGGAGACTTTTGGCTTGCCTAGTGTATTAAGTAGGTTTGAGAGAACTGGTCATGTGATTAAAGAGCAGATGCATAAGGTTGGCGCAGTGGGTATCCCTGCTAGAATAACAGGTATGAAGCGTGACATCAGGCATACGCATCCGACTATGGCTTATAAAGAATTCTTATATAATCCTTATCTGATGCAAAGTGGGGATGTATATGCGCATGCTTATATGAGGGTACAGGAAATTTATAGAGGTTTTTCCATCATCAGAAGAGTTTTGGATAAACTGAGTGCTATTGGGAATCAAACATCTTCGGCTCGTCCAAAATATGAAAGCTACCCTTTGAAGGCCAATTATATGGCCATCAACCTGGTGGAAGGCTGGAGAGGAGAGACTTGTCATATTACTTGTACTGATGCCGAGGGAGAGATCAATTTCAATAAGGTAAAGGATCCTTCTATGCACAATTGGATGGCTTTGGCTTTGGGGGTAAGGAACCAAGAGATTTCTGATTTCCCAATCTGCAACAAGAGTTTTGATCAAAGTTATTGTGGGTTTGATTTGTAGATTTAGAAATTCACATCATGTTTGATATTTATAAAATACTGAAGTTACAAGGCAAACAATACATTCCTGATGTTGCTTTACCTGTTTTACCTGCTCTTTTTAGGGGAAGGCCTGTTATATCAACGTTGGAATGCAAAGATTGTTCTGATTGTGTAGAGGAGTGCCCTACGGAAGCCATTCAACAAAAGAATGGTAAGATCAGTTTAGATCTTGGTAAATGCGTGTTTTGTGGCGATTGCCAAAAAATATGTCCTTCGCAAAAGATCCAGTTTACCAATGATTATAAGACTGCAAGCAATTCTCGAAAAGCTTTGGTCATCCAAGAAGGCGAGGACAAAGCGATTCAGTTGGATCCGGAATTGATCAGAAAAGAGATTGCTTCTTTCTTTGGAGGAAGTTTAAAGCTGAGACAGGTCTCTGCAGGTGGTGACAATGCGGATGAATATGAATTGAACGCCTGCTCTAATGTGAATTTTGATATGGGACGTTTCGGGATCGATTGGGTGGCATCGCCAAGGCATGCCGATGGCATCGTGATCACTGGTCCCATCACAGAAAACATGGCAGAGCCCTTACAGATTTGCTATGATGCAGTGCCAAATCCTAAAATTGTAATTTTGGCAGGTACGCATGCCATTAGCGGAGGTATATTTGCGGGAAGTAAGGCCTTAGATCGCACCTTTCTCACCAAATACAAGGTGGACCTGTTCGTGCCAGGTTCCCCAGTGCACCCACTTACCTTTCTAAATGGCGTACTGGAGTTGATCAAACATAGACAGACCAAATAATTTTCCGTAGTGAATTAGAGCAAATCTTGTCCAGTTTCTATTTTGCCAACAAGGAGGCATCTTAGCAGAAATCTTGAATTACTTGATCTTGATGATCAATTCTTTATCCACAGCGAAAGAGTAGATGCCTTTTTGCGGACTGTTTGCTTCTTCGTATTCTACAGCTTGTGGTGTATTAGGCCATGCTTGCATATTGACTACAGTCAGCTTAACCATATCCCCAGGTTTTAGCATTCTCGCATCACCTTTTAGTAATTGCAGTTTACCGTCCATCATGTCGTTTCTTTCCAAAAGCAGTTTGTTGCTTCTTTCCACACGAAGATTGACCACCGTTTTATATTGTTTGGTAGAAAGTTGGTTGGTCACCAGAATTTCAAGTCCAGAAAGCTCTGCAGGTGTAAATTCCGTTTTGGGTGTTCCTAGTCCGTTGATACCCAATACAAAATCACTTTTGGGTAGGTCAATCAGATAATACTCTCTTTTATCCAGAAGGAATGTGTCTTGTGTAAATACGCTGATCTGGATGTGTTGTAGTTTGGTGTTAATCTTAAAGTGCTTAAAAGTTGGCCTTTGTTCAGAGGCTTTAGAAGAATCACATTTTACAAATGTTTGATGGTCTGTATCCAAATCTTCTATGGCAAGTAAAAACTTGTTCTTAAGGCTCGGAATAGAAATCCAAAGATGGTTGTCAGCATTCATATAAAGTGCATTTTCCATCTTGTAGCTTGGTTTAAACAAAACCTCACGTTGCATGATATAGTAAGTATCTATAAAGTTAAAATGGCTTTCTATGCCTCTATAGGTAAACTTTACCTGATATTCTTTCATGACCTTGGAGAGCCCTTTCTCGTCAAACATTGTAGCACTGGCAATCTCTTTGAAGTGGTATTCATCGTTTACGGGTGTAACAGCGGCCTTTCCTGCTTGATGCAACACAATGTTTTGATAATTCTGAGGGTTCAATACCTTAAAATAAATCTTTCTTTGGTCTCCCTTGAGTACGGTGTCTTTTGAGAACTTTTCTAGTGTGATGGTATTTGACATATTGGTATATGTCTTTTGGGCCAACAAGATGTTGGTGCAGATGAGTACGGCACCAATGATAGTGGTATAATAGCGTTTCATTTTGGGTTTAAATTTAAATAATAGAGCTACAAATATAGTTGTTTCAGCCAAGCCAGAAAATATTAAGAGTATTGTTTTAATTTAATTTTTCCTATAAAAATAGGGCATCTCAGCTTATGGTTTCATGTTTTTGAATATAAACCTTTAATTTTTAGATCGAAACTTGAACGCTTACGTTGGAATGTCCCATTAGACGTTTCTAATCATCAAGCATTCATAAGAAATTTCTTGGCTGCATTATCAACTGTATCTAACAATACCGCCTTCTCTGGTGTTCTTGGGTCATACAGCAGCATTTCTTCAGCTTCGTCTAGTACATTTTCGGGTTCTGTGGTCGTACATTTAGACGTTATGGTGTGTCCGTTTTGGGTTTTGAATTCAAAAAACATCCTAAAGAGCGTCCTGCCGTTTATTTTGGTATTGGTAGCTTCCTTGCCCACTACTTTGCCCTTAGTAAGTATACCATTGGTTACCAAGTAAATGTTTTTAAGACCCTTGGTGATCGCAAAGGCCAAAAATACCAAGCCAATTGTGGGGAATATTCCTATAAACAATCCAATCCATGCTGAAAATGGCGCGCTGCGCATTCCTATGATTCTGGCATTTTGTGGGTTTGTGCTCTCATATTCTACCTCAATAGAATTATAAGAGTCTGTGAAGTCACTAGAGTAAGATGAACCCTTTACGATTGTGCCTCCATTGGAGAACTCAAAATCGTACCGATAGATCGTCCTTTTGTTTTCGGAGCAATTGGTGGCTTCTTGATAGATGATTTTGCCCGTAGTAGACCGGTCTGGATGGAAACTTAAGGATTTGAAATCCATACTAAATGAAAAAGCTACACCTATAGTAGTGCCAATACAGAAAAACATGAAACCTATCCAGAATATGGCGCTGGAAGTCATTATTCTCAGTTTAATGCCGAAAGGTACTTGGCGGGGAATATCGTTTGATCTGTAAGTTGATAACATCTCTTGGTTTTATATATGCCAGTGGCAAATTTGCTAATAATTTTCTGATTTGTAAATTGAACCCAGAATACGCATTAGAAATTTACTGCGACAAAATGCTACTTCAAATTCATT
>CAMFLX010000321.1 GCA_945957555.1 uncultured Cytophagales bacterium | reverse complement strand
TCTTGATACTTGGACTCTTGCCAAACAGCCACAAAAAGTTGAGTTGAATAGCAAATATAAAAATGACAAAACCGAAAAATATATACAAAGCCCATTTGTATACCTTTCTGACAGGAGAGCCATTAAAATATTCTAAAAACACTTCCCTACAATATAAAAAGCAATCCCATAAGAACAGGAATACTTCTGAGACGGGACTTAAATACTTTTTTAAAAAAGCTAATATTTTGGATAACAAGAGAATAATTTTTTGCAAAAATATTTAAAATTATCGGTTTATGAACACAATTGCGTATTTAAAAATACACGAACCGAGAGAAAACCTTGTTCTTAAAATTGTCTATTTCAATCTATCGGGATTATCCTTAAGAAATGCGCCCCAAGATTTAGACTTCCCCGAGGTCAATACCCCATTTTGATAATGATGACAAACAGCTACGCCAAGTGCATCTGTGGCATCTAAAAACTCTGGCGTCTCTTGAAATTTCAAGAGGTTTTTAAGCATGGCCGCAACCTGCTCTTTTGAGGCATTACCGTTTCCAGTTACTGACTGTTTGATTTTCTTGGGAGCATATTCCACTACAGGTATCTGTTTTGCCATTGCTGCCGCGATAGCTACTCCTTGTGCACGTCCGAGCTTTAACATTGCTTGAACGTTTTGTCCGAAAAATGGCGCCTCTACGGCCATTTCTTCTGGCATAAACTCCTCAATGAGCTGACTCACACGTTCAAATATTTTCTTCAAACGTAAAAAATGATCCTCCAGTTTATCCAGTTTGATTACCCCGTATTGCACAAGATTTATTTTTTGCCCCTTCACCATTATTACACCGTATCCCATTACATTTGTGCCGGGATCAATACCCAAAATGATTTTTTCGGTGTTCAAATTTACTTTATCGTTGTGAGCCATATTCATGTCTAATGCAAAAGTATCTAAACATATTGAGCAAACCAATTGTGGTCGTACTCCTAAAAGCCGTGATCTTTTTAGGGGTGGTTCTTTACGTTTTTAGGAAAATATCGAGTGTCGACCAGAAGGACATTTTAGTGTCAGTCATTACAACACTTATGACTAATAAATATCTCATCCTGATCCCTATACTTCTGGTATTTGTCAATTGGGGCATTGAAGCATGGAAGTGGCAGTTCTCCGCAAAACCAGTAGAGGAAATCAGTTACAAAACTGCCGTATTCGGGGTCTTGAGTGGGCTTAACATTGGCATTTTACTTCCTCAGGCCTTTGGCGATTATGCAGGACGCATCTGGCACCTTAAAGCTTTAAACAGAACAGATGCGATATCAAGTGTATTCCTCTGCCACTTTTCACAGTTTTTCAGTACTTGTCTAGGTGCCCTTATTGGAGCTATTATTTTTTACTTTAACGGCCTGTACGCCGACTATATCCAAATATCATTTTTTGTCGCATTGGTATTCATCAGTGGCTCTGTATTGCTCTTACTCACACACAGACCTATGGTTAAAAACATTCTCAATCGATTTACTTTTTTCAGAAAGAACTATCACTATGTTAGGTCTATCATTGAAATGGATCCGATATGGCTTATTCAGATTTTTGCTTTATCGTTCTTAAGGTACCTATGCTTTCTTACGCAGTTTGTTATCGTTTTAAAAATATTTGCAATCCCTTTATCCTGCACAATATTGGGCGCTTCAGTAATGCTGGTCTTCTTTCTCAAGTCGATAGTGCCTTCATTTAATTTTTTGGCAGATCTGGGGATCCGAGAGTTTTCTGCACTTGCTATATTTTCCGTATTTGGTACAGAGATTGAAGATTCTGCCATCGTTTCTGCGAGTTTGGTCATTTGGCTCATCAATTTATTTTTTCCATCCATATTAGGGGTGTTTACTGTCTTTAGTTTGAAAATATTTCCAAGAACCAATGAACGCTAGCTTTAAAAAACATACACTACATTTTACTTTCAAAGCAGGAACCTCAAGAGGAGTACTTACAGAAAAGAATACATGGTATCTCTTTTTAGAAAAGGATGGTGTTATTGGGGTTGGCGAAGCTGGTCCTTTGGTAAAATTAAGTATTGATGATGTTCCAAACTTTGAGACAGTACTTAAAAACATCTGTAAGGATGTAGAAAATGTAAAAACATACGAAGAGATCGAAAAATTAGTACCAGCAAATTTTCCGGCTATAGTTTTTGGCCTTCAAACAGCTTGGAAAGATTTAGCGAATGGAGGACAAAAAGTAATCTTCAAGAATGATTTTACGACACATAACACACCTATTCCTATCAATGGATTGGTTTGGATGAATGATGCTGACAGCATGATTAAGCAAGCTGAGGAAAAACTTGATTCAGGCTATACCTGTATCAAGTTTAAGGTAGGTGCCATAGATTTTGAAGAAGAGAAATTTGTATTAAAGCAGCTTAGGAAATCATCAAAAAGCGTCACTATTAGGCTCGATGCCAATGGGGCTTGGACGCATGAGGAAGCATTAACAAAACTATCAGAATTACAACAGTTTAATATACATTCTATAGAGCAACCCATTAAGCCAAAACAAAGCACTTTAATGGCGGATCTTGCACGAAAAAAAATCATAGACATTGTGTTAGATGAGGAATTGATAGGCATAACTAGCATCCAGGAAAAAAAGGAGCTATTGCTGGAGATCAGACCTCAATATATCATATTAAAACCTACACTTTTGGGGGGCTTTGCTCACTGCGACGAATGGATACACTTGGCAGAAACACTCAAAATAGGATGGTGGAATACTTCAGCTTTGGAAAGCAATATAGGCCTGAACGCCATCTGCCAATACTCATTCGAAAGGAATCCTCATATTTTACATGGATTAGGAACAGGAATGTTGTATAGCAACAATATAGATTCACCTTTAAAAGTTGCGAACGGGGCTATTTCATACCTCAAAAATACACCTTGGGGTACATTTCCGTAGTTCTTGTAAACTTTTTAATATTTAAGCTTTTCCCAAACCTTTTCTAAGGCAGGGTTCTTTGGGAAGTCGTAGTTTTTACCTTTTATAAGAGTCGCTACCATATTAATCCTATCCTCAGTAAGAGGGTGGGTGCTTGTATACTTCATGGCTTTAGGAACCAATTCATCACCCTGCTTGAGGTTTTCCAACAAAGCGATCATGCCTTTGGGATTCACTTTGTTTTTAACCATAAGCTCTAAACCAGACCGATCGGCATCTTCCTCTAATTCTCGAGTATAGGAAATCCTTAAAAACTCTTGGCTGATCTGTATGAGACCATCATAGTTCCCGAAAATCCAAGACAACACCATAGACCTACCAGCCGTGCGACCTAAAGCCTTGGTGGCATGTCTATGGTTCACATGTGAACTTTCATGCGCTATGAGTGCGGCAAACTCCTCTGCTGTCTTCATATCTTTGAGGATCCTATCATATACAACGATGTGCCCTCCTGGAAGTGCGAACGCGTTTTTGATATCATCATGAACCACAGTGATTTCCAAAGGATATTCTTTGCTGTAATCTAAAGCTTTAAATATTTCATTGGCGACCCGTGTTTTGGCAGTATCTATTTTAAAGCTATACTTGTAAGAATCGTAGTAGTTTTGTCCTATCTTGATCTCTGCTTCCTTCGGTACAAAGGTCGCCACAAACTCCCCAATAGACGGCATGGCATAGATGATGCCAATCACTAGTACTAGTAAACCGACTAATACACTTGTCAAAAGTACCATATAGCCTTTGCTTTCATGGTTTTTCTTTACTTGTACCTGTGGATATTTCCGGTACAATGTTTCTTTAAATCCTAGGTCGGAGACCTCTAGTACCGAGAATGGAAAGTCGTTCCCAATCTTAACGACAACGGTATTTTTGTCTTTCTCATCAAAGACATATACATCGCTACTGTTAACCTTAGTAATAAATTCAGGACTGAAAACTTCAAATCCATAATCTGTGAAGCGAACGCTTATAGAAAATTTCTGGCGTATGTTCTTGTCGTAAAAAGTACCCTTGTACATTTATTTTGTGCTGATGACTTGCTTGTTCTTTTCCGCTAGGTATTTATATTTAGAGTTGTTGTCTATCAACTTCTGAAAGATCATTAATGACTGATCTTCAGAGCCTTCATAGTAGAGCCTTAAAGCTTTGAGGTAGTTCGAAGCATTGACATTTACTTTGCCAAGCACTTGCTCTACCATCTTGCACGAACTTGGATCGGAGGCCTGCAAATAAGAAAGTCCAGCCATGATCTTACTTTCTATATCCGGCTGACGATAATACCACTTTGCCGCTTCGGCATAAGCACCTTGCTCATACAATGTTGTGGCCTTGTTGGAAGCGATGGTATCTCCTATCGCATTGGCTTCGGCAATTTCCTCTTTATCGGGACAGTTCTTGCACTTAGCGGTACTCTTTAGAATCTTTTTTGGAACTGCCTTGGATTTTTCCTTTTTGTATTCAACCTCCTCAAGGTTAAAAATCTCACTCTTCGTGTTCTGAGCAAGCAATACAAAATGCGAACCTTTGGCTGAAAATAAATCAGACTTTTGCTTTGCGGCAGGTGCCGCTGAGGTATTGGACATCACAGGCTCAGCTACTCCATCGGAAGACAATTCAACATCATCATCCTCAATTACTGCCCTTTTTCTGTCAAAGTTTTTATCCTTCGAAATATATTCTTCTTCTATTTCCTTTTCTACAGCTGGAGCGCCTCCATTTACTGCATTATTGTTTAAAGACACCAAATTTCGAGTTTGAGAGTTACTAACTGAAACACTATCAGCGGCTAACGTCTCGGGAGCTCCTTTAGGAGATTGCTGGATTCTTAAAAGAGATATATCCGTTTCCCCTTTATTGCCCATCACCGTATCACTGGACTCCTTAAGAACACTTACATGTGTGTGCTTTTCTACTTTTTGCTCAGCTGACATTTGAGCATCAGAGGCAGCTTC
>CAMFLX010000320.1 GCA_945957555.1 uncultured Cytophagales bacterium | reverse complement strand
ACCAACACTTATGCGATCGTCGGCAGCGTCAGATGTGTATAAGAGACAGATACAATGTAGTAGTCACAGACTCTATTCCACTGGAACTTGCATGGAGTAAGTTCACCGACAACTTGGCTGTAGGCATAACAGCAACTTACACTCCACTATCTGGTAATCCTAAGTTTTCTGGATATGTAAAATGGAGCATACCTGTCATGCTAACAGGAGAAAAGGGAAATTTGTCTTATGAGACTATAGCTAAAAGTCCTTGTACAGAGAAATACTTCCTAAACTCGGGATGGATTTGGTCTGATGTAGACTCTCCTGATTCATCAACCGTGCCTTTAAGACTAACATGTACTACCGTTCCGCCTACAGCACCTAAAGAAACTTCTCTCGACAAGACAGGGAACAAAACAAATGTAAAAGTGGGTGATATTGTAACATATACGCTTACATTTACAAACAAAGACGGATCTACTGGCCAGTGGAATGGGCCGAGTACCTATACCACCGAATGGCAAGCGGCAGGCACCGCCATGGTTCCTAGCCCCAAAACGGCAGGAAGTCTAATTTCTTTGGATCAAAACAGCAACAACAACTCCGGACCTTATGGGTTTGAAAACACCAAAGTGCATGGCAAGAATGGTTGGGTTGAAACTACTATAGATCCAACAAACTCTAGTACACTCTCTTATTTTTTCAGACATTCAGCGGGAACACCAGGACAAGCTGATTTTAAGGGCATTAGACTAGAAATCACCCCTAATGATGGAGGAAACAATTTTATTACATTTACAGTCTACAACAATAATGTGGCCATGGCTTCAGCTACTGCCATGAAAATGTCTTTCCCTGGCAGCTCTGACCCAATCAATTTAAGAGTGGAATTGATCGACGATAAAATGTACATCTTCATTAATGATTTTACGGGGGCTCCTTTAAAAGTAATTACAGGTATTACCCAACTTACAGCGGGCTATTCAGGTATCTATGCCAATGGTTCGCAACAAACAATTTCTGCATGGAAGGGCCATTTTGATTCAGCGTTCGATTTGATCATGACAGATGCAATACCAACAGAACTCAATAATGTAACCAATATTTCCAATACAGGAACATACAATACCACCACAAAAACGATCACTTGGCCAACAGTGCCAGGTCCAATCTTGGCAGGAGCAGTTATTACGAGAACATTTGATGCTACTGTTAATACATGTGTCAATTTCATTAACAATATTGGTAAAGCCTCAGTGTATGGCATAAGCAATATCCAATCGCAATATGTAGTAAATTGTGCCACCACAACGCCACTTTTCTTTACCACATTCACCGCTGATGCTCTAGAAAATACTTCCATCAATGTAAACTGGTCGGTTGCTCACGCTGAAAAAGGAGTATTTACCATATTAGGGGCCTCTGATGGACAAAATTTTTATCAGTTAGCTACCTTAGCTTCAAAAGAAGGGATCAATAACTATCATTCAGTCTTGCCAGAAGGAAATTTCTCGTACTTAAAGATAGTCTTTGTAAGTGATGAAGGATACAAGGTAATTTCAAAGGTAATTAGAGCCAGTTTAAATACCTCAGAGCTATCACTATTCCCTAATCCATTTACCAAAGAGATCAACCTCTCAATCAGCTCTGAAGAAGTCTATACTGTAACAATAGCCTCAGTTACAGGAGCTAAAATAGAAACGATACAAGGACTCAGTAAAGGAACACACAAACTAGGCGAACATTTACCAACAGGTATCTACATAGTAGAAGTGACTACACCAGAAACTGAACAACACTTTAAAATTGTTAAGGAATAAAAGATTGGTCGACCCAAAAGCATCATTAAATTGATCATTATAAATTCTCACAAAAGCAGGTATAAAATAGAGAATTTCATACCTGCTTTTGTATATATTAAAAATAACCTGAATAAATCATTTACCTTATAACACTTTCTTGGTATTAAACTCCATCGGATTGGGTTTAATGGATACATCCCAATAAGTTCGCATATTTTCGTTCAGTGAAACAGCGGATTAGAATCAAATATTTATTATTTATGAACAAGTTTTTACGATTTATTGTGATCGCCATTGGCGTGTCATCAAAACTTTTTGGGCAAACATGGCCCGCAGATACCATTTCAACAAAAATTAATACGGGCAATCCCTCCTATCCTTTTCCACAGTTTAATGAGTATACTGTAGGCAAAACATTGGGCAAATACAACTCTGAAGGCGTTACGCATGCCGACATGGAAAAAACCATGAGAGAAGGGTATAAAATAATGATGCACCGTTGCTTATATGTCCCAGGTAAAACCCTAAATGGCAAAAAATATATTGTTTATAATCACGGATCCGTTCCATACAATAACAACACATTTGTTTCAGAAGGAGATGGGTACGCCCTATTGGCTGCCGCCTATTTTGCAGACAAAGACGCTTTTGACGGTCTCTGGCTCTGGATACACGACAACCGACTGAGCAAAGTTAAAAGATATGACAATTGCTCTGATCTACGCCCCGCATATCGCTATGGCGCTAATCTTCCTGGCTGGAAAAATACGCAAGCAACCGCTGACAATGACGGAGACAATGACTCTGCGACAGACGGCGATTATGATATTGCCATGGGGTTACTCTTAGCCTACAAACAATGGGGAGAGCTTATGGGCATAAAAGATGGATGTGGCAACGACATTAATTATAAAACAGAAGCCTTAAACATGATCAAGGCTTTGGTAGATACTGTAAAGCTCAACAATGTTAATGGAGGATACTCTGGACATCTTTCTGGAGATATAGGTATAGATGGATATTGCAAAAATGGAAACACTTGGGGTGAAGTATCCAATTGGAGATATGGTGCAAGCAATACCACATGGCCTTGGGCCAAATCAAAACCAGAAGCATTTGGAGTTGGTGGGTATGTATATACTGACTACATAGGTCCAGCCTACTTTAATCAATTTGCCAAATTTTTAAATGTGGAGGGAGGGACCCCATGGCAAATTAATCAATTCTTGAGAGGAGAAGCCTCTTCCGATTGGATGATGGGTCAAATGTACGCTAAAGGCTATATTCCAAGTTCGGGCTACTGTACCATCAACGATGACGGCAGTATAGTGACTTTCGCACAACATCCAAGTGGACCAGGTGGCGAAGACTTTCGAGCCTCTTGGAGAACCATCCTGAACTACATGTGGCATGGGGACGCAAGCACTACTTGGAATCCTGTAACACACCAAATAAGCCCAACTCCTAATACCTATGAAAAGGATATCGCATTAAGGCATGCAAATTTTCTGAAATTTCCGAGAACCTTACCAAGTACTGACGCTGCTGCCAGATGTTCCAAACTAGGAGCCTCTCCTGACTTGAGCTGCCCTAACTACAAAGGAGTAGTACAAATCAAACAAGCACACCTTGTTACAGGTGCAGAGGGATCTGACAATTACAGAACAAACTACAATGTAGGCACTGGTGCACCCGCTGCCGTTGCCTCAGAAGACTTAGATTTAATTGCAGAGATCTACAGACAAAACGAAATACTGTGGGATGATGTAAATACTTCTTTATCCAAAAACGATACCTTAGGTAGATATATTAAAAGTACACCTAAATACTTCCATGACTGGTTTCGCTTATTGGGAATGCTTACTACTACAGGAAATTTACATCCTCCCACAAGTATCAATGCTGCTGCAAATGTAAAAGTATACATGGCCGTAGACAAAACTTACGCCTATGGCGGAGACCTCATTACCTATACGGTAAGCTATAGAAATTATGGCTCTGTGGCTGCTAATACCGTCAAAATCAATACATTATTAGATAGCGACTATCAATTTGTATCAGCCACTAATGGGGGCACCTTGTCTGGATCAACCATTACTTGGAATGTCGGTACTGTACCTGGTTTCCAGACCAGTACAGGTATCCCTCCTACAACAGGTGAAATGAAATTCACAGTAAGGGTTGTAAAGGTTCCAACACATGCGCGTGTATGCCTTACAAGCACCATAACAGCTACTAATTCCATATCTTGGACCAGCAATGAATATCCAAACAATGCGACATATACCATGGAGCGTAACTGCGTAGACTTACTCCAAAACAGATCATTATCCATAAAGAAAACCGTGGATAGACCAGTTATGAATCCTGGGGACATTGCAAATTTCACACTTAATTTTGAGAACAAATCGGCTGCAGATCTTTGGCTAAATGGTGGTAGAGATAGGGTAATCCTTTCTTACGGAAACTATTTCTTACCGAGCAATACATTTTATCAATTTTATAGATTTTGGCATAGCGCTCAGGAAGCTTATATCAATATGAATAATTATAGGGTGTCTTATTTCTTGAATGATCCCGCCGCCATTGGTTTGTATAACGCTACTACAAACCCCAATGGATGGGATTTTTCTGTTGACAACCAAAGTGATTTAGACAAATACCTTTATAATCCAACCTCAGGCCCTATTACATTTGGTTATCAAGCAATTCCATGGGGATCCGATGCTAATGGCAGCTGGAACCAACGCATCATAGTAAGATTCGCAAAAGTATTAACCTCACCAACAACCCATATTTATGACAAACTAGACAACCCTTACTTGATCCACAAAGGCGTAATCGGGCCTGGTTTTATCCGTACAAAAATGGAATCAAAACCTGCTTCTAATCTAACCACAAGACTAGTGGATGACTGGTCGTATAGTAACACCATAGATATTGGCAAAGTAGATGGACAAGATAAACGATTAACCCCAATCACAAATGGCTGGGCAAACTATAACAACCTTAATGTACCTATAACAAATTATGGTAAAGATGTTTGCGATCCAGATGTCCCAAACTATAATAGACTTTTGGTGGAAGAGTTTGATGGCTACACTTGGAGAAGAATTGCAGGTAACGGACCACTACCAGGAAGAGAAACCTATAATGT
>CAMFLX010000319.1 GCA_945957555.1 uncultured Cytophagales bacterium | reverse complement strand
CCGCCCACAGTGCGTCGGCTCATAAACAATTCCTTATCCCGAATTGAGGTTAAATTAAGTTTATGAGGAATGGTATTACTTTTTTATATTTCTCATTTATTTTTAATTATTTAATTCTGTCTTGCCTGTATAAATAAGGCAAGACAGAATTTTCTATTTTACTCCAGTATTATCTTTTGTATCACATTACTTACTTTCATTACATACATACCTCTCGGCAAGGCTGACACATCAACCTTTTCATTCATAATATTTAAAGAAAATGATTGCCCTGATGCGGATAAGAATGTAGCCTGTGTAGCGGTAGCATTAGGAAGCTTAAGTATATCATGGGCTGGGGAAGGATAAGCAGTATTAGAGTATAGTATATTATTTTCTTCTATGCCTGTAGTACAGAAAATGGTGTTATCCAATCCAAAATCAGAGATAGTCCAAGAATTTGTACCCGTCAGAATATTACGAGCAGCTTCACCATTGCAAGAATATTTGCTCAGACCTCCATTAAAAACAAGTCCCTTTTTAACCTCCTGTCCTGCCCAACTTACCAAGATACTATCATAAGTAGATGTGGGAAGTGTAACTGTATAGAACATGTAATTTAAGTCGGCGACCTTTTTAATGTTCCATGGAGAAACATTTTTTTTAAATGCTGAGGCTTTATAGAACATATATGCCATACTAACCACATTAGAGGTGTTCCAAGTGCCTATAGCTTGATTAAATGAACTTGTTTCGCTAAACATCTGAGTCATACTGGTAACGGCGGAAGTATTCCAAGCACCTATGGGTTGATTAAAGTCTCTTGCCCAAGAAAACATATTGTTCATGTCCGTCACAGCGGAAGTATTCCATGAGTTTAATGGTTGATTGAATGCGGTTGCGTAGTAAAACATTTCACCCATCTTTGTCACTTTAGAGGTATTCCATGTATTAATGTTTTGGTTAAAAGCAATAGCTCCTCTAAAAGTCCTAAACATATTGGTTACAGACGAAGTATTCCATGTACCAATGGGTTGATTGAAAGCTCCGGCATTATAAAACAAGCCCGACATGTTGGTGACAGATGCGGTGTTCCAAGAAGCTAGAGGCTTATTAAATACCGACGCCGTATAAAACATTTGACTAATGTTTGTTACTTTCGAGACGTCCCATGTGTCTATATTTTGATTAAAAACTTTGGCGTTAGTAAACATATTACTCATGTTTGTTACAGCGGCGGTATTCCATGTACCAATGGCTTGATTAAAGGCTACGGCATCATAAAACATATAGCTCATATCTGTTACGGCAGCGGTATTCCATGTGCCAATGGCTTGGTTAAATGTAGAAGCACTATAAAACATACCGCTCATAGTTGTTACTGCCGAGGTATTCCAAGTGGATATATTATAGTTAAACACCTGACATCCTTTGAATGCATAGGATACATCTGTAATACTACTAGCCAAAGAAGTAGGAGCTTGTACCAAGCTGGTAGCATTAGCAAAGCCATAGCTTATGCTGGTCAAGCCCAGTGTGCCAAAGTTAATTACTTTAGTAAGGGCGGTGTTGTCATAGTCGGGATTGTCAATCCCAAAACGGGTTAGGCTGCCCGCTATACTTACAGATTTTACACCAGCGGTGGCGTATGTATGTGTTTTTACACCAGCAGTAGTATACGTTACGGTGCTGCCATCGCCCCAATTTACACTTACGTTCACGGTACCATTGAGCGGCAGTGTCACCACTTGACTGGCTGTAGTAGTGGTGAATTCTAAAGTCATAGGACTCGATTGAGCCATTGCTTGTACTGTCCATAGTGACAGGATGAATAGTATTACTTTTTTCATTTTTTTAGTTTATCTTGATGTAGTTTTTAAAATGCGATTGACAAAATTCCTGTGCGTTGTCAATCGCACAAATGTGAGGTCTTTAATTTTTTATTCTTTTATAACCTTTTGGGTATGGCTTCCTGAGTCTGTTTTTATCGTAATAAAATAAATACCCGAATTTAATTCCGATACATTTATGCTATTATTGTTTGTCGTTTTCAGTACACTCATACCTATCGCATTGACGATCTCTATTCTTTCAGCTGAAGCATCTATATAGATCATATCTTTGGCTGGATTCGGATAAATACCTGCCTGTGAGCTCCTATCTTTTTTAGGCTCATCAATGGCAGTTATGCTACCATCACAATTTTTATTGTACCCAGTGTATAGCTCTTGTATTGCTGCGTTGCTCAATGGGTAGTTATATCTTCTAAACTGGTCTATCATACCGTCATATACAGAGCCTCCGTCATATCTCATACCTACTGTTTCAGAGATCACACTCAGAGTAGCAGCGGCTCCATAAAATGAATAACCGGGTACAGATGACCTATAGGCGACTCTTTGACCATCTATGTATAATGCCAAGGTATCCATTTTTTTGACACCTACTATATGATGCCATGAGTCTGCAAAGCTAATGGGCAATATGCCAGAGGAGACGGAATATACCGAACCAAAAGCAGTATAATTATTTACATTCACGGCAACATTGGAAATGGAAATCGACTGATCGCCTCCCCCGCTACCTATACTGGAGAGAAAATACGAATATGGCCCCACTACGGTACTAGACGCAGGCTTGGTCCACAGGCTCACCGTCCAGTATGGCGCTAAAGAGGATTGCTCAACAGAGTAAGAAACCGCTTCTTCAGGATGCCCCATCAAATTGAGTGCAGAAGTAGTATTCGTATTTTTGTCAGAAACAAATAGTAGGCTGCTCCCTTCGCTTTGACCCGACTGACCTGATATGGCATCTTGGGCGTTATTAGAAAAATCTATGCAACGCGTAACAATGCCGGTAGGTATAGTCTTACAATCCAGATCATAGTTATTGTACAAGGTCTGTATTTCAGATTTTGTCAGCTCTCTATTGTATCTTCTAAACTGATCTATGTAACCATCAAATACAAATGTATTGTTGGCTTTTGAACCGATATAAACAGAAGGGGGACTGTCGGCTCCATAGGAAAACGTGTTGCCACAAAGGGAGGCCATATCTCTCACCCCATCTATATATAGTACTAGGCTGTCTTGTTTTTTCATGGCTACTATATGATGCCAGCTACCTGTAGAGACAGACGAGTTAGATTGTAATGCATAACCTGCGGTAGTCGAAGTAGAGTGTAATACATAAATTTTGTCATTTATAAAATATGCAGACTGCTCTCCACCGCCTACACTACCGACCGAAAATAGGTTGTATTGCGTATTGAGCGTATTGCTTCTTGTGTATGCCCACATACTGACAGACCAGTTGGTCGTAAGTGGACCGTTATAATATTGTTTGATACCGGTAGCATTTTGTAATTTGGCTGCCGAATTATTATTTCCTTTTTTGTCATTGCCGTAATTTAATGTAATCCCATTCAGTACATTACTGACCTGCTCTAAATCACTGCCGTCTAATGCCATATACACATCAAGAGTATTAGAGGCCTTTACCTTAGTAACTGGCAGGGCGTAATAGGTGTATAATGAATCTATCTCTGCTTTGGTCAATGCACCATTATATCTTCTAAATTCGTCTATGTCTCCTGAATAATATCCGGTAGAATTGAACCTGACCCCTATATTCTCGAGAGGGCTAGTAGATGTTCCATAATACGAGGTATTGACATTGTTATATACGGCACTATTTTTTACTCCATCTACATACAGTACCAAACTATCCGTTTTCTTCATGGCTACGATATGATGCCATTGATTAAAGAAATCCGTGGGCAAAGTCGTAGAAGCCAGTGTCTTTACACTACCCGAAGCCAAATAATTTACTATTCCTATAGCTGTATTGGTAATAGTAATGGCTTGATCTCCTCCAGAACTACCTCTGTCGTACAAGAATTGAGTAACACCAGTAGCTGGCTGGTAGGGTTTGATCCACATACTTACTGTCCATAAATTGGGCTTAGTAGTTGATGAAGGGATTCCAATAGATTTAATTGCATTTGCATTGTCAAACTCCAATGCGGCATTTGATTTGCCGTTTTTATCTGTTATGTAGTCGTACCCAGCGTTGAAGGGGGAAGAACTTAGTGTAGACACATTGTCATATAGGTTGCCGTCAAAGGACATACAATTAGTCAGTCCATCGGAAAGGTTTTGTGATAATGTTTGTGCACTGAGAATTGAACTTAATAAGATGCTAAATGCTGTAATCGATTTGATTTGAATCTTCATAATTTATAACATGTTTGTGGGTGCAAAGTTAAAGAGTTATTAAAAGGAAATATATTCCCCAAAAGGGGGATTTTACTGGGTGAATGTATAAATTTCCAGTCGCATAGTTTAACCCAGAATAATCATTATAAATTTAATGCGACAAAATGTTAATCAAATTCATTTCGATACTCGTTTTTCTTCATTCAAGCTAGCATTACTAGCTTTCATTCAGAAAAACTCCGTGTCTTATGACTTTTTTGTACCATTACGTATCTCCAAAACCCCAAATGCGCATTCTGGGTTTAATCTATATATTTAGCTATAACTCGATGACCTATGAATACTTTTCTCCAAATCTTAAGAAGGTGTATGGTTATGATGCCAGCCAATTTTCAAGTATGCAGGGGGGCTGATTTTGCCTTTACTTGATCTGTCCAAAACATATTCCAATAGCTTTGGATTTTAATAATATCATTATGAAATATGATGAGGAATATGCGCCTTTATCTAAATTATTTCTTTGCTGTACAAGATGCATATTTTGCGCCCCAATCACCATCGTTAATAACGAGGGTGGTTGGAAAAGGCGATTGTATCAACATTCTACAAACAGACGCATGTAATGCGTCGCTGCCCCTGCGTCAATATTCCCAGCCCCTGCGTCAACATTCGCAGCCACTGCGTCAATATCCGCAGCCCCTGCGTCAATATTCACAGCCCCTGCGTCAATATTCACAGCCCCTGCG
>CAMFLX010000318.1 GCA_945957555.1 uncultured Cytophagales bacterium | reverse complement strand
GTTGAGGCACAAGCACTCTGTGCGTATTTGCCAATTTCCTAATGACTTTATCCCAATTGCTTAAACCGCCAAAGAGACCATGTAAAAAGATCAAGGGGTGCCCTTCTCCTACGTCAATAAAGTTAAAATCTTCCTTTTTGAGTTGCTGCGTGTATATGTTTGTTGTTGTTGTAATCATAAACTTAATGTTTTAATATTTTGAGCAATGAATTCATTGGGCAAGCCCCGCTTCATACCAAACTGAAGCATTATTAGCCAAACAAGTACCAACATCGGTCGGTATGCGATCTTCCTATTTTACACATAATATATATGTTTAAATTATTAATGAAATATGCAAATAATGGCTTGCTATGCGTGGCTTCATAGCTCTGAATACTGAGGTGGCTTCAAGTATTCTTTTAATCTCTATTAAAATTATAGACAAATATACACAGATGTTTTAATAATTGTCAAGTTCGGAGAAATATTTTAAGATTATTATTGAAAAATGAGTGCTTATATCCGAAAATACAATCATTATAACACTTCAATCCATCTTCGTGATGAATATTATTTTAAAAAATAGAGAGATAAAAACCTATGAAACAAAGGAATCAGCGTCCAGAAAACCACAAGAGATAAACTTCTTAAACTATGGGGTACTGGTAGACACAGGGAGTGTCTTCCCGTTAAAAAACTTATGACCTTCTATGGCAAAGTCATGTATATATAGAGCTATTTCCTCCGGAGAGGTTGCTGCCGAATGATTAGGAAAGGCACGTTCAAACATTTGCGTTTGCACGGCACCCAAGGCAAGACAATTAATCTTAATATTCTGGTATTTCAACTCTTCAGCTAGCGTCTCTGTTAGGCCACTGAGTGCACTCTTACTGGCGCTGTAAGCGGTGAGCCCAGGAAACTTCTTACTGCCCTGAAAGCCTCCAATACTACCGATGTTCACGATGTGTGAAGGGTGTTTTTGCCCCATAAGAGGTAACAAATAGCGGATCATACGCACCACTGCAAAAAAATTCACATTAAAGAGGTGATGCCATTCTTCGTCATCAATCTCAAAGAAAGGCTTTTTCACAAACGTTCCCGCATTGTTGATCAGAATATCTACATGAGGCACGCTGGTAAAGGTCTTTTTGAAATTCTTAAAATCATTTTTACTTAAATCTTGTACCACAGGTATCACCTTTGGCGAGATGGACTTTAGTTTTTCAACATGTCCCTCGTTCCTGACTATGGCAAAAATGTCATTAGTGGACTTTTTGGCAAAGACCTTTACCAACTCCAAACCTATGCCGTTGCCCGCACCTGTGATTACTACATTCATTAGCTCAACGCTTTAATTTTCTTCATCAGTTCGCTCGCAAAAATGAAATCTTTCAATTCCTTCACTTCTGCATGCATGATATCCCTATTAGCTCCTTGCCAGAGCTTCTCCCCTTTGTAAAGGTACACGATATGCTCTCCAATGGTGACCACAGAGTTCATGTCGTGCGTTACGATCACGGTAGTGGTGTCAAACTCTTCGGTGATTTCTTTAATAAGCTCATCGATCACTATAGCCGTTTGCGGATCCAAACCAGAATTGGGCTCATCACAAAAAAGGTATTTGGGGTTCATAACAATAGCACGTGCAATACCCACACGTTTTTGCATGCCACCACTGATCTCCGACGGATACAGGTGGTTCTTGTTTTCGAGCCCTACCCTCTTCAAACAGAAATTTACCCTGTCGAGCATCTCTCCCCTATTCATTCTGAAATTAAGCATTTCCAGCGGAAACAGTACGTTTTCCTGTACCGTCTTAGAGTCAAAAAGTGCAGAGCCCTGAAACAGCATGCCCATTTCACGTCTGATCTCCTTTTGGCCTTTGTATGGCGTAGAAATCAAATCTCTCCCATCAAATTCTACAATGCCTGTGTCTGGTTTTACTAGCCCTACAATACACTTTAGAAGAACGCTTTTACCCGTGCCACTAGAGCCTATGATGAGATTGGTCTTACCTTTGGAAAACTCAGCATCTATGTTTTTTAATACAACATTCCCTTTGAAGGATTTGTTGATATTTTTTACTATAATCATCTTTTAGAAGAGCAATTGTGCGATGAAATAATCTGCCAATAAGACAGCGATACAACTATTGGTCACGGCTACTGTACTCGATTGCCCCACTTCCAAGGCACCTCCCTTTGTATAATATCCCATAAATGAAGAGACTGTACTAATCAAATATCCAAAGACTACAGACTTCACAATAGCTACAAAAATATTGTATTCAAGAAACTGAAACCTGATGCCATATACATAGTCGTAGCTGGAAAGCAAGCCCGTAAAAACAGTCGACATATAGCCTCCTAAGAGCGATAAAAAGCCAGCCATAGAAACCAGCATGGGGAAGGTAAGCATGGCAGCAACTACTTTAGGTAGTACTAGATACGATGCAGAGTTAATACCCATTACGTCCATGGCATCTACCTGCTCGGTGATCCTCATGGTACCCAAACCTCCCGCTATGTTGGAGCCTACTTTACCCGCAAGTACGATACAGGTAATGGTGGGAGCCAACTCTAAAATAGTCATATCACGAACAATAACCCCTACTGTGTACAAGGGTACCATGGGAGAAATCAAATTGTGGGCTGTTTGCAAACCAGACACCGCACCTATAAACAGAGAAACTATGGCTACAATAAATACAGATTGGGTACCTATAAGTATGCTTTCATCTATGATTCTTTTTATGTAAACGGACGGCCTTTCTCTGTTGATAAAAAGACTTCCGATAAACATAAAATATTTACCTACTACACTTAACATTTATAATTAAACCTCGTTATAACACAATATTAATATTTATTCGTCAAAAAAAATAGTTTTCAGTAGTTTTGCCAGCAAATGAAAAAGAAATACGCCCTCGTTACAGGAGGTACCAAAGGAATAGGAAGGAGCATCGTTGAGATATATGCTAAAAATAAATACAACATAATCACTTGCGCTAGAGACAACAAGGAACTTCAGAAACTCAATAAAGAGTTGGAGAGCACTTACGATATTGATGTCCTATTTAGTTCGGTAGACTTAACCCAAAAAAAAGATTGCAAGAGGTTCACCTCCCTTGTTAAAGATACCGTTCCGCACATTAATATACTCATCAATAACGCTGGGGTGTTTAACCCACAACCTTTGCTCACCGAGAGCGACGATGTGTTTGAAGACACCTTCCATGCCAATGTGTTCGCACCTTATTATATTACCAAAGAACTCTTTGAATTGGTGGAGAAAGTGAATGGGCACATCTTCAACATCAACTCTGTCGCTAGCAAGAAACCTTTTGACAATTGCGCCTCTTATGTGGCCTCTAAGTTTGCCCTACAGGGCTTGACACTTACACTGAGGGAAATCTGCAAAACCAAAAACGTAAAGGTAACTTCAGTACTACCAGGAGCAACATTTACAGCCAGCTGGGCAGGTACTAATATCGACCCCGATCGCATCTTAAACCCGGATACAGTAGCAGAAGCTATATTTGCATGTACCCAACTCAAGGGTAATGCCGTGATCGAGGAACTTACGATCCGTCCACAGCTAGGAGACCTGTAAGAAGTTACAAGTTTTGAATTCATTTAAGCGCCAAGGTTTGTGTGCTTACCAACACTTAACTAAGAGTTTAATTTGTGCCTGAAGGCACTTCCTGAAATTACGAATGTTAAATTTCAAGTTTTAATGGGATAAAGCAAAAAGGCCTAAGGGAAAATCCCCGCAGGCCTTTTCACAAATATTTCTGTTCTCATCAATCACTCATCATCATCTTCTTCTCTTAACTCGGCAGGAAAGCCCAGCTCTTTGAGCAACTTAACGGTATATTCCGCACTCGTTTGGGTATCAACTATGACTTTATGCAGCCTCGCAAGGTTCATATACACCAGTTGCTTGTCCGTTGTATCCGATGCCAGCTGTTCTGCCTTGTCCAAATGCTCTTTTGCCTTTCTGTAATCACCAAACAACTCAAAATACAACTTACCCAAGTTGTTGTGTACATCAAAATAGTCGGGATTCAGCTTCAATGCCTCATGGTAATATTCCAAGGCCCTATATTCATCATTTTCTTCTTGGTAATTGATCGCAATACCATAATAGTTATATTCAGAAATACAGTTTGGTATGTTGGCTTTTATAAACATCTCACGAGATTGTGCAAACGCTCTTTTCTTAAAATACAGCCTACCCAAACCTTGGTAAATATCGGGGCATTCGTGTGGCCATGACAATGCGGTCAAATACTCCGCCTCAGCTTCCTCATCCCTATATGTGTGTTCATACAGTTTGCCCAGATAGCGGTGAATATCAGGATTCTTAGGATTAAACGTACTAAATCGCGTCAAAAGTTTCTCAGCTTTTTCATATTCTTCATATTCTAAATATTCATCAACCAATCCCATAAATCTTTCTTCGTTTTCTGAATTTAATTCAATGGATTTAAAGAGGTGGTCAAAATATAGATCGATATTGCAATTCTCGTCCAAAGATTCAACGATGGCCAATTGCTCAAAGATCATTGCCTTGAAGTATGGATCATCCGAAAGCTCCAGCGCTCTTAGATAATATTTCTCGGCATTCCTAGATTGCCCATTGGTAAGATGAAAAAAACCATACCAATAGTTTGCTTCATATTCCAAGTCTGGTTGGGCTTTTAACATTTCTGAAATTTTGGAAATACTCTGTTCTAAAGTGTCAGATGAATTATGGTAGACAGGACCAAGTTTTTGTTGCCAATAATTTGAACTCATAATAATTAAAGGATTTATGTTAATAAAAATACAGATTTTTTGACAAAAAAGACATCAAAAAGCATCATTTTTAATCACCCGAATATGGTGATTAAAAGAGCAATAATGTCTTTTCCTCCATGGCCTGTGACTCACCATAGCCGTCAACCTAAGATAAGTTACTGGAAG
>CAMFLX010000317.1 GCA_945957555.1 uncultured Cytophagales bacterium | reverse complement strand
AACCTAGAACTCAGATTTATCATCAAGGCATAACTCATATAAACTCTAGTGTTCTAAAACAGCGTCCCTTCCTTTACTCCCATAACATTTAAATCCAAAGCATGCTTGGTTTTTAAAGAGTCATTCCCTGAGAGTACCATTGATACATTTGCAAAATAATTGCCCACGTTATTAAAATCACCAGTAAGTGCTTGATTACCTGCACTGATTTCAAAAGCATTGGTAGAGGCAACCTCGGCAGGATTAATCAACCTGAGGTGATTGTAATATTGACTGAACAGGCTGGGATAGCGGTCATGCATCTGCGCTTTGGCCTTGACCAAGCAGACAAAAATGGCAACAGCTATCGCAATATTATTTTTCAACAGATATGAAGAGCCTTTCAAAACTCGACGTCAAATATAATTATATTTTCTATGGCTGTACTATCAAATCTTTGATTGTAAAAATAAGTGGTAGTACCTGTTTACTTTTAAAGTTTTAAACTATATTCAGTTCTAAATGCTAGCATCTCAGGGGAAAATATTCGAATTACTGAAGCGAGGGAAAGACGATGACGCCATAAGAATACTCTATGCTGAAGTTTTTCCTAAGATCAAAAAGTACATCAAGAAAAACAATGGTTCTTTAGAAGATGCGCAAGATGCTTTTCAAGAAGGGATCTCTATATTTTATAAGCAGTGGCACCTTGGCAAACTTGACCAAGAGAAAGATTTGGAAAGTTATATATTCATCATTTCTAGAAACGTCTGGCTCAATATGCTCCATAAAAACAAAAAAAACATCTCAAACATAGATATGAGTGAGCACGAACATATAGAATCGGATGTGGATGCCCTAAATTTCATCATCACTGAAGAAAGAAATCTATATATCGGTAAGCTGTTAGAAGCCTTGGGTACTAAATGTAAGGAAATGTTGCTCAGTACTATCTTTTATAAAAAAAGTATGGCTGAAATAGTAGTAGAGATGGGCTATGCCAACGAAAATGCTGCCAAAAGTACCAACTATAGGTGCAAACAGAAATTAATCGATTTGATACAAGGAAAAACAGAAATTAGAAACTTGATGACCTATGAGTGATGTAACTGAAGAAATATTGGAAACCATAGAGCGATTCCTCGGAGGCAACATGGAAGCGGCTGAACGGTTACAGTTCGAGAAGAAAGTAAACCAAGACCCCTCATTAAAATCATTGGTTGATGCATCCAAATCAGTGCAAGAACTATTGGTTGACCATAAGACAATTGCTTTTAAGGCTAAATTTTCCTCATTGCTTCAGGAAGAAAAAGCGAAAAAGAAGTGGCGCTATACGGGCTTGGGCATAGCTGTAGGCTTTGGCCTTATAGGTATTTGGGCGCACCAGCTTACACAAGAACAAAACGCTGAAACAGCAAAAAGAGAGCAAACAGAATTCACAAAAATTCCTAGCATAGATTCCACCAAGACATACACAAAAACCTCAAACGCTGAAAATCCTTTAACAATCGCATCAGGGCAAAACACTAAAGCTCATGCACCAATTAATATTTCCAAAGATACCGCCATACAGGCTGCTTCCATTGTAACACATCAGGAGGTAATCATAACTCATGAACAACAAAGAGAGGCAATAAAAAAGACAGCAGAAAAACCAGTTTCATCAAACAATACCTCTCAGGGGTTTGATTGCTCTAGTACAATGATTACTTTTACGCCACAAAGTACAGCCACATGTAAAGGTCAAAGTGAGGGTTCGATCTCGATCTCAGAGAACATTGAAGGAGGCAAGGCTCCTTATCACTGGCACATTGATGGTATACAAAAATCACCAAGAGAAACAATTGAACATTTGTCTGCCGGAGATTACTGGGTCGTGATCACAGACCAAAACAGTTGTTCTTCGAAAACAATGGTAACGATTACAACTAAAAATTGTATTGATACACATGAATACAGTTTAGACCCCTACGATGGCAATAAGCTTAATTTCGGGGTGGCAGAGCACGATGTTCTCATACTAAGCATCCACCAAAAGAATGGCAAGTTAGTTTATAAACAGCGTTTTGAAAGTGGTGACACTTTGGAATGGGAAGGCAAAGACATGGAAGGAAATGTACTTAGCAATGGGGTTTACCTGTATTCGATTATGAAGGGCACAGAACTCAAAGAAAAAGGCTATGTCTCGATCGTAAATTCACATTAAATGAAAAACAAGGCCAGTTATATCTTATTATCAAGAAAGCGCTTCCTGCAGTGGGTTGTGGCATTCTGTATGCCCTTGATTTCCTTTAGCCAAGTAAGTATTCCCGACACCGCATTCTTGGATTTTATTAAGAGTAAGTACCCTAGCGCTATAGATGCCAACAATAAACTCATTATTTCTGAAGCTTTAAAAATAAATGCGATATATTATCCTTATGGCAAAGTGAAAACCATAGAAGGCATACAATATTTTAAAAATCTTAAAACACTCGCAGTTTACAAATCCACGCTCAGTCATATTCCAAATCTGGATTCCTTAACACAACTACAAAGACTTATTATCTATGAAAACCAACTCGACAGTATTCCCTCTCTAAAAAAGATCGCCAAACTTACCAATTTGACAGCGTACTCCAATAAGCTCAAAACCTTACCTGAATTGCCTGATATATGCCTACTAGACACCTTGAGCTTGGGTCTGAATCTATTTGAAAATATTGACGCGGTAGCCGATCTTAAAAACCTCGTTAATTTTGGTGCTTGGAACTGCAAACTCAAAACAGCTCCAGATTTAAGCCAATCCATCCATCTTAAGAGTATTAGTCTAGGATCCAACCTTTATATAGAAACGATCCCTGGGCTGTCGAAACTTACTGAACTCGAGTACATAGACTTTGATAGAAACCATTTTTCTCAATTGCCTGATTTAACAGCAAACGTAAATCTTAAAAAAGCAAAGTTTTTCCAGAACCAACTGACTTTTGGAGATCTTTTACCCAATATAAATCACCCGTACTTCTCTAACTTTGAATATGCTCCACAAGATAGCATTGGCAATTCACATTCTTTTGCTGTTTATGAAGGAGAAAGCTTCCTTTACGACTTTAATATAGACAAGACGATATCTTCCAATGTATATAGATTGTATAAAAACGATATATTAATCGACTCTAACAAGACTGGCAGTATTTCTTTTAGTAAAATCACTTTGGCCGACCAAGGTTCTTACCGCTTTGAGATCGTGAATACCACTGCTGCGTTAAGCAAACTGAAGTTGCATACAAGGCCAATCTACATTTCTGTAATTCCTTTGATCAATGCCTCATCACTAAGATACAGCACTGAAAACATCAATTGCAACGAACTTGGATCTGCCAAGATAGACCTTTTGAGCATTGTGGGAGGCACCAGCCCCTACACAGCAAAACTCATTTCCTCTATAGGCAAAGACACTGTGACTGCTGGTTCTAATGGACTGTTTCTGGGTTTACAGGAAGAGGACTATGACCTCATTATCACTGATGTGCAACAAAAGAAACTTGTTTTACCCAAAAAGATAAACATCAAAGCCAATTACGAAGAATGTAAGCCACTAGTGATCACACCTGATGGCGATGGCAATAATGATGAATTGTATTTGGCTTACAATGAAAAAATCAGGATTTTTGACAAACAAGGACTGCTCATCAACGAACTCAATGGCCCAAATTATTGGAAAGCAACCAACACCAAAGGAGAAACGGTAAGTTCTGGCTACTATGTCATTCGTACTACTGACGCCAGTATTAAGGTGTATGTGGTTTGGTAATAGACACACACTATTTATCACATGGTTGTAAGCAAACCGATTTGAATGATCCCAAAATTCTCAATAGAAATTTATTTCTACCCACAATTAATCACACAGATGAGAATCTTTCATCAAGAGTAGAGGCTCAGTTTAGCACAAAAATTCTCACTCAAATTTCGACTCTTAATTCTCATTGTATTATACCCATGTATTGCACAATAAAGTCTATTACAATTTCAAGGTCAATAAATCCCTGAAAACTAAACCCCACCTAAAGTATTCAAAAAAAAGAAGTGGTTCTAATTGATAAAAACCACTCCTTTTGTACTTAAATAAATAAATTATTTCACAACAGCTATCCGCTGTACTATGTTACCTACTTTTAGAAAATATACCCCATTCTCAAAATCTTCGGTTACAACATCAAGACCTTTGCCAGAAATACTGTTTTCATATACAAGCTGTCCACTGGTGTTCGTAATTGATACATATCCAGACTTATCATCAGCAAATTTGATATGAATTAAATCTGATACAGGGTTGGGATAAACTGAAATTAAATTTGATTGGACAACAGCATCATTAACATCTGTAACAACTACACTTACAAGGCTACAAACTGATGTATTATCACAACTATTTGCTGTTACTATTACACCGTAACTTCCTGTTGAAGTAGGTGCAAATGTTTGTGAAGTAGATAATATCACACTAGCATTACCACATTCAAACCATTTGTAAGAGGCTCCTGAAGTATTAGCTTTGATTATTGGGTCAGCAACTGTTGTACTAGCATCAGGTGTTTGGTTCAAGGTAAGATTCAATGTAAGTATGGAATCACAACCTGCTTTGTTGACCAGAGTTTGTGTGTATACACCCGATGAAGTATAAGTTTGATTATTAATCACGAGTTTGTCGCAGCCAGATTGCGTAATACTACCCGTGGTTTTATTTTTTACGGTGCCAGTAACTGCTTTATTATTAGTGCTTGCTCCCGTAGAAGTCACTGTTATATTTCCTGAAGGAGAGCCTGTTGCGCCAATTGATAACCTAACATATACAATAGTTGAGCTAACCGTACCACTTACAGGTATGATGCTAACAGAATTGCTGTAATTGACTCCTGATGACAAAGAAACTTCATAACCTGTGGGTGCGGTTACTACTATATTAGCTGTAAGGTAAGATCCGCCTACGGTAAAAC
>CAMFLX010000316.1 GCA_945957555.1 uncultured Cytophagales bacterium | reverse complement strand
ATATCGTTTGTAGGAAGAAGCGATACTGGTCTTTTGAGATTTTCTACAATCGTGAGAAAACTAGTCAAGTCAGTATCGCTGATAACCATCAAGAAGTTTTTTCCATTTTCAACATCTTAAATAACATCTTGTCCATGGTTCTGTGGGGGAGTAACTTAGGCAAGTACCAGTTGGCAAACTTTTGAGCCACTGGCGCATAGCGAACTTTGGGCTGTGCGGAGTGCATGATTTGCAGTACGATATTGGCTATTTGTTCGGGCGACATACCTTTGCGGCCTTCGGTAACCATGAATTCAAAAAAGTTCTTGAATACCTTTTTATATGGTGACTCGTCGAAGCTGGTATTTTTGATTGCCTTGTCCCAGATGGGAGTTACCACGTTGCCGGGACCTACCACTACTACGTCTATGCCAAAGGGCATTAATTCCCTGCGCAAGCTTCCTGAGAGACCCTCAAGTGCATGTTTGCTGGCTACGTAGGCCCCAAGAAAAGGTATGGTTAGTTGTCCCGCACCAGAACTTATGTTGATGATTTTTGTTGTAAAAGTCTTGTCTACCTTGCTTTGTTTCATTAACGGAAGGAAGGTTTGTATGGTGCTGATGACACCCAATACATTTACTTCAAGCATTTCTCTTATTTCGTTCATTTCTTGAAGCTCCAATGGGCCTGCATGCGCAACACCTGAATTGTTGACGAGCACATGTAGCTTTTCTCCCTTAAGGATCTCCTTTACTTTGTCAAAATTGGATTTGATGGCGCCTTCATCTCTGAGGTCCATGATGAGCGGTACGAAGAGTTTGCCCCATTTCTGAGAACAACTGTAAGCATCCGATTCGTTTCTGGTACTCCCAAACACTCTGTAGCCTTTTTGGATGGACATAGCAGCGATGGCTTCTCCTATGCCCGTGGATACGCCCGTGATCAATATATTTCTCATATTTCTATAATTTTTACAAATCTAGACTTGAGAAGGCATGAACTTTTTGCCATAAGGCAAAAAGTATCCCAAAGCTTATTTAACCTGAATTCGGGATAAGGAAATGTTTATGAGCCAAGGCACTGCGGGCGGTAAGCGCAGGAAAGGTGTACGGCAAAAACGAGAGTTTTTGAGCGAGTACTGTGCGAGGTAAGAAACACTGCATACTGAAAATGTATTTAAACAGATATCTTTAAATTAAAATACTCATAAACAAAAAGATATAAGCAATACACGTTTTCCCTTATCCCGAATTGAGGTTATTTATATTGTTTGCGAATGCGGCTCAGTGTGTAAGGGCTTACGCCGAGATAGGAAGAGATCATACCCAATGGTACCCTTTGAATAATATTGGGATTGCGAGCCATTAATTTAGAATATCGGGTAGGGGCGTCATCGGTAAACATTTCGCTTTTTACATTGTATTTCTCTAGCAAGGCCTTCTCAGTGAGTGTACTAACTATTTTTCTGAAATTCGGAATTTCTTCATAAAATAGATTCATGGCTTCTCGTGTCATAATCACCAAAGTACAGTCTGTCAAGGCCTCCTGGTATTCTCTGGCAGGGGTTAAGTTAGAATAGCTTTCAAGATCGACAGCAAAGTGCCCCTCATTGATGAAATAGCGTGTGATCTCAGAGCCGTCATCCTCTACCTGTACTACACGTAGTACACCCTCTATTACATAGCCGATTCTATTACAGACTTTGCCTTTTTCATAGAAATGTGTTCCTTTCTTTATGGTCAATAGTGCGGTATGTTCTCGCATCAAGTTTTGATGCATTTCTTTGAGTGGGTCTACCGAGTTGAAAAACGCTATGAGTTGATCTTTCATGAATCATAAAGTTAGGGTTTTATAAGATCGTCGCAAAATTTGACAGTCTCTGCTTTTATGATCACTTACTTAATCCAATACAAGATTATGATAGTTTCACTAAGGCTTCTGAAAGCGATGCTACAAAGTTGATATGCCCCGTTTTGTTACTTTCAAAGATAAAATCTTTAATGCTCTTACCTGTATAAGTACTCAAATCTCCCACAATGGCCAGACTTACCCTGTAGTTTGAGAATTTTTGAAGGATTTCTCCCGCCATCCCGTTCTTTAAGTCAAAAAAGTCTGGGCTGATGTTATGCTCATGAATGATGATTTTGTCAAAACCTTGGTAATACAAATCGCCCAATAAATTTAACCCATCTTCCGAAGATTGAATGATGAGGCCATCGGAGACGAGTTCCGCAATCTTTATATGGTTTACCTCATGTGTGATGGTTTGTATGGGATTATTCATTTGGATTCTTGGATGAATTGCAAGTAAGTGTAGCGTGCAAATATAATCACTTGTTTAGAAATTCTGCCAATCGAACAAATTACTGTATCCAAAGCTTAAACTCTTGATGTGGTGGTATTTTTTTATTTTGTCAAACGAAGCCAAAGGGAAAACCGAGAGTACCGTAATTAAAAATTGTCCACGTTTCATCGTATGTGTTTTGGTGTTGTAAATGTATACATTATTTAACAAGATAAAGGTAGTGTGTAATATAGATCTGGCAATGTACGTGCTTGATTTTAAGTGATATAGATTGTCCTGACAGATCTACGGATTTATCCAGTTGTATTATTAAACAATATGGGTATTTCTGGGTACTGAAAATGTACTAATAAACTTATGCAATATTAACCCTAAAACAAAGACAATTCGGCTTTTCTAAATTTGATTTAAGATTGGTGCCTTAATTTACGGGTATTGGTCCCATAAAAATTTAAAGGCAATTGTTGATAGAAAGTATTTGCATTTAAAAAACATTACAAGTATCGTTACCTCTTCATCTTTACATTTGTTTTTAACCAAACATTATTACATTTTAAAGATTAAGTATGAAAAAAACGCTACTGTTCTTTCTGGTTTTAGTCACCATTGAAACTTTTAGTACTACCTACTATGTCAGCCCTACAGGCAAGTCTTCTAATGATGGGAAAAGCTTCTCTACAGCAAAAGACTTGATTTCGGCAATACCACTTGCAAAAGCGGGGGATAGTGTAGTGCTTCAAGGTGGTACTTACAAAATTGCCTATACCACAGGAGTTGCCAATACTATTAAATTAAGCCAATCGGGCACTAGTGGAAATCCTATTTATTTTGGATCCTACAACGATTCCAAAGCCATTCTTGATTTTTCCGTACCCGAAAACACCTATGTGGACAAAGGATATGGCTTCGATTTAACTGGTGCCTATTGGTATTTGAAAGGACTTACGATCACCAATGCTGGCTACCAAGGTATTTACAACAGTGGCGACCACAATACTTTCAACAATTGTGTGTTCTCTTTTTGTCGATTCTCTGGATTGGAAATTAACAAGGGAGGCTCTAACTCTACAGTGCTTAATTGTGATTCGTATAAAAATTACAATCCGAAGGTCATAAGCGGCGTAGCTGGTGGGGCCGCCGACGGATTTGCACCCAAGCAGACTATGGGTGTAGGTAATGTACTGATAGGATGCCGTGCTTGGGAAAATTCTGATGACGGGTTTGATACCTTTGGGGACGTTAATACACCAAATGTATTCGTGATCATGGAAAATTGTTGGGCTTTCAACAACGGTTCTGTAACTATATCAGGAACTACCTATTCGGGCAATAAGGACGGCTTTAAACTAGGAGGTAATAAGGTGCCCCAGCAAAATCAAGCTTACAATTGCATAGCATTTGGAAATAAATTTAGAGGTTTTGACGAAAATAATAATGTGGGCAGTGTAAAGGTTTACAATTGTTTGGGCTACGATAACGGTGCCAATTTTACCTTTACGGGTACCTTGAATACTGGGGAGAAGCATGATTTTAGGAATAATATCTCCTTGAAAGAAACAACAGCCTCCAGTATAAAGTCTACCAACAACCAAGTGAATAATACTTGGAATAGCGGTTTCTCTGTGAGTGCTGCAGATTTCAAAAGTCTTGACTTGAGTCTTGCCAGCATTGCCCGTAATCCTGATGGTTCTATACCCGAAACGGATCTTTTCCGTCTCAAAGCAGGCAGCAAATTGATCGATGCAGGGACTACTACAGGTCGCCCTTATTTAGGAGCGAAGCCTGACATCGGCCCCTTCGAATACTCCGTAGTTACCGATTTGTTTGAGGCTCCTAATTTTCATAACGATATCGTGGTGTTTCCGACCATAGTGGAACAAGACGTACATATAAGACTCTTGGCTTCCTATAAAGATGCTGAAGTAGCCATTCATTCGATGAACGGAACACTGGTGTACCAAGGAGCACTCGAAAGTGATGAATCTTCCATCTCATGCCTTCAACTTAAAGCTGGTAAATATATAGTAGATGTAAAAAACGAAGGCATTTCTAGTAGTTTTTACATCATCAAGAAATAGGAAGACATATCGTAGGAGTAAGCCCTTTGCGGAACTTACGTTAATAATCCATGGCCTGCATTCGCAGGTCATTTTTTTTGATCTATGAATTACTTTAATAATTGTCTTGCCAACTTGGATTGAATATACCGACAGATTTTATGCTCAAGCCTCAGGCACTACAGTTTGTGTTCTGTGCTGTTCGGTGTCTTCCCGAAGGGGCGACTCCGAACTCAGAGATAATGTAGGTTCTCTGAACCGGATCCCTACCAATCAAGTCGCCAAAGTCAGGGATTATGGTTCGGAAAGCTCCAGAAAGCCTTTCCGTATCCCATAAAGTCACCACAGCTCCTAGGACAAGACGTTGACGACCCCGTCTATCCTTAGAATCAGGCGTAGCCGCTCTAAGGATTTTTCAATGAATAGAGAGACTTTGTCTCGGATTATAGTCCACAGGTTGAAACCCCTATCCATTAACTTTTCGCAAACCCATGCTGCCACAACTCTCCAAGGGTTTCGAACCCTTGGAGAGTTTCCCATAACTTGACGCAGGGGCTGCGAATATTGACGCAGTGGCAGCGAATGTTGACGCAAGGGCTGTGAATGTTGACGCAGGGGCTGCGAATGTTGACGCAGGGGCTGCGAATGTTGACGCA
>CAMFLX010000315.1 GCA_945957555.1 uncultured Cytophagales bacterium | reverse complement strand
GTATTAAATGATTTTCAGTTCTGCAGCACTGGCGTTTTCTATTTTCCTAGCATACATCCTGTTGGCCCCAGTTGTCCCGTTTTTCTAAACGGCCACAACAATTTGAGACTTTCGCTCAGCCCCCCTACCGATTTGGCCTCTTTTGTCAACCATCCCAGTTTCAAGCCTCCAAGGGTTTCAGAACCTCATAGGCGACTATGCTCTTCTCTGATATTCGTAGGCACCTTCATCACTCTATTCTTGAAGTAAGCCCATTGAACTTTACAACAAAAAGAAAGTATTCGAAGCTTTAAATTGTGTTAATCTTACTAATAGTTGTGATTTTTATATTCATACTCCATTCACACATAATATAGTGCAGATCCTGTAGCAGATGGAGATGAGCCCTCTGTCAAATCAGTCCATTTGGACAGGGTGTCTGAATCTGGTCGACTACAGAAAAGTATCCATTGCCCCCAGGCTCAGCTTGTCGCTATTGTTGAGCCTACGAAAAAAGAATGAGATTGAAGACCGTTTCCCCGTTCAGTTTCTTGAGCTAGTGGTCAACATTAGACTCGGCCATAATGTCCGAGAACAGCGTGCTAAGGATCAGTTTGATCAGCTCGTTTACAGCAATCATCAATGTAATGTTACGGTAGGTGAAGCTCTCAAACATCAGTGGGCTTCACATTGGGTGCTTACAAACAAACCCACCAGGGAAGCGGCTCTTCCGAATCTATTACTTCCTTTAACATCCGATTTATGTATATTACGAAAAAATAAATAAATATTTAGTCTTTTTTAGAAAATAAATGAAAACAAATGCTTACTAAATGATATACAAGTTTGTATATGGTCGTTTAAATAAATAAAATAAGAAATTAATCAAAAGACAAAATGAAGAAAAAGAATCTTTTATTAGGCGTTTTGATCATTATGACTCATTTTTCGAGTTATTGCCAAGGAAAATACGGAAGGCTGAGGGTAATGATGATGACGGATTATCCTCCTCTGGATGTCTGTATGAGTGGTTGCGCTGCAGACCGTACCAGCGATCCTGACGATGTACAGTCGATGGTCCGTTTTCTACTTTATTCAAATGAGTTTGACGTGGAAGGTTTAATTGCTTCCGCAGGAACAAATGCGATGTTGGCCAAAAAGGCAAATATCTTAGCGACTATCGACAAGTACGATTTAGTTGACGAAAATTTACGAACGCATGACCCTAAGTACCCAACAGCAGATTACTTACGCTCCGTTACTTTTCAGGGACTGGGCAAACCCAATATCAATATCCAGTGGGGCTGCGACAAACAAGCTCTTTCTGACATCGTTGGAGCCGGGAAAGACAGCGAAGCCTCCAATGCCATCATCGCTGCGGCAGACAAACCCGACACACGCCCTATCTATATTGGCGCATGGGGAGGACCCCGCGAAGTGGCACAGGCCATATGGAAAGTACAAAATACCAGGAGCAAGGCAGAGTTAGATGCGTTTATCGGCAAGCTAAGAGTGTTCTTGATTGCTTGTCAAGATGCCTCCCATACATGGCTGATGAACAATTTTCCCAATCTTTTCATTGTTGAATCAAAGACCACCTATTTCGGAATGTTTGGTGCTGACAACCGCACTTGGGTAGA
This sequence comes from uncultured Cytophagales bacterium, assembly GCA_945957555.1. Classification (GTDB taxonomy): domain Bacteria; phylum Bacteroidota; class Bacteroidia; order Cytophagales; family UBA9547; genus CAMFLX01. The sequence continues at coordinate 3,385 of CAMFLX010000315.1, read as the reverse complement.
GACCAACATCATCAATAACCATGGACCTTTGTGCGCGGTATATCCGCCAAGAGGAATTGGCAGTGATGGTGTATGCGAAGGCGATTCCCCTTCTTTTATGTACCTAATCAGTGCCAACCGTGACCTCAACAATCCCGAAGACCCTACACAACCAAGTTGGGGTGGCCAATACGTGCGTAGCGGCAGTACCAAACATTATGTGGATGGGCCCGGAAGCACTACTATTTCTAAATGGAAAAGTACTTTTGAAGCTGAATTCAAAGAAAGGGCTGATTGGTGTTTGCCCAATACATCCAATACTATTACGATCAGTATCTCTTCCCCCAGTACAAATGCCACAGTGGAGCAAAATAAGTCCATCACTATTCAAGCCTCAGCCACAGTCAACTCTGGCACCCTATCAAAAGTCGAGTTTTATGCAGGTGCTGATTTGATCGGAACCGACAATTCAAGCCCTTACAGCATCACTTGGACACCAACTACCCCAGGCACTTACGCGATCACAACCAAAGCCACGGACAACTCGGGCAATGTCAAAGTATCGAGTGCTGTAAGTATCACGGTGACAAGTTCGACTACAGTTCAAACCGGTGCCAAACCTAAGGTAATCGTCACTACCGACTTAGGAGCAGACCCTGATGACCAGCAGTCACTGGTGCGCTTTGTCGTAAGTTGCAATGCATTTGATGTAAAAGGAATTATTTGCGCTACAAGCTGTTGGAGAACTGGTCAGGACAAAGCAAACATGGACAAATACATGAATCCATTATTGGATGCCTATACCACTGCCTATACGAACTTAAAAGTGCACAGCTCAGATTTCCCGACACCTGCATACCTTAAGTCAGTTTCTGTGCTGGGCAATACCGCGTATGGAATGGCCGGAGTTGGTGACGGCAAGGATAGCCCTGGCTCCAATTTGATCATTGCTGCTGTAGATGCGACCACTGCCGACATGCCCATTTGTGTACAATCTTGGGGCGGGTCAAATAACTTGGCTCAAGCATTGTGGAAAGTACAAAGCACCCGATCGAAGGCAGAACTGGACGACTTTGTGAAAAAGGTCTATTGTTATGACATTCTCGGCCAAGACGATGCAGGCGCATGGATTGCAGTAACCTTCCCTAACCTTCTCTACATTCGCGCTACCTCAGTATACAACTGGCAAAGAAGCAAAACAGACACATGGTGGAGCACCAATATACAAAGCCATGGGGCTTTGGGTGCTGTATATCCTAATGGGGTTTGGGCCATGGAGGGCGATACTCCTGCCATGTTGCACGCACTTGGAAGAGGTCTCAACGACCCAAGCGATCCCAAACAGCGCGGTTGGGGTGGTCAGTTTTTGTCTAAAGTAGCCAATATTGCCAGTATGGACCAAGTACCTAAAATTAGCAATGAAAACAAATGGGGTACCTATTACATGTATGGCAACTCTTTGGGTTCAGACGTATTCAAACAGGCCATTGAAAACGATTTTCAGGCACGGATGGACTGGGCTATTGGATCTACTTTCTCAAGTGCCAACCACCACCCAATTGTGGCACTTAACAATGATAAAACTCAAAATATACTCAAGCTGAATGTACTGCCTGGCCAAACAGTGTCGCTGAGCGCAAGCGGCACAACGGATCCTGACGGAAACTCACTGTCCTACCAATGGTCTTATTATCAAACCGACGGCACCTACGGTAGTGCCATTTCCATATCCAATGGCACCTCTGCGACTGCTTCCATTACCGTTCCCAGCAACTCGCTTGGCAAAACGATGCATTTTGTTGTAGCGGTAAGTGATAATGGCAACCCAAGCCTTACGAGCTACAGAAGGATCATTTTGACAGCCAGTAATGATGGCACAGGCACCCCCCCCACCGTAAGTATAACGGCTCCTGCAAACAATTCATCCGCCACGGTAGGCACTGCGGTTAACATAACAGCTACTGCTACAGATGCCGATGGCACTGTGTCCAAAGTTGAGTTTTACAATGGAAGTACCTTGTTGGGTTCGGACAATACGAGCCCATACGTTTTTGCATGGACCCCTACCGCAACAGGCAGCTACAGTATTACGGCTAAAGCCACCGACAATGCGGGCAATACCACTACATCAAGTGTTATTCTTATTACAGTAAAAGGCACTCGCAGTCCTTACAATAGTACCGCTGCTACTATTCCTGGCACTATACAATTAGAAGAGTTTGATTTAGGAGGCAATGGCGTTGCTTACAAAGATGACACCCCAGGAAGTGACGTGACGCCAGTAGTTAATTTCAGAACCAATGAAGACGTAGACATTGAGACCTGTACAGATGCAGGAGGCGGCTACAATATTGGCTATGCCACTGCAGGGGAATGGCTCGAATATACCGTAAATGTACAGGCAACAGGTAGTTATGACATGGACTTGAGAGCAGCTTGCAGCGGAACAGGACGTACGGTTTCTTTGGCCATTGATGGTACCACATTTGCCAATAACCTGGCTATTCCCAACACCGCAGGCTGGCAAACATGGCAAACGGTAAGTGTCAAAAACATACCATTGACACAAGGGCAAAAGATATTGAGAGTTACCATCGGCGCTACCGACTATGTAAACCTCAATTATGTCCAGTTCAAGCCATCAGTCGTAACTAGCTTGCAGGACCATGAATCGGCACCTATAACACTCTATCCCAACCCTTTTACCCATCAGTTGCAAATAGAAACAAACGAGCCATTCCATTACCAGATGATGAATATGGAAGGGCAAATAGTAACCGAAGGTCAATCGGCAGGAAAGGTGTCCGTAGAAGGCAGTTTCCCTAAAGGCATGTACATGCTCAAAGTTATTCAAGGTTCCACAAACAAGATGTTTAAAATAGTCAAAGAGTAAGCATCTGTACAGGGAAGGTAGACCTACTCAGCAAGGGCTGTGCAAGGATATCTTGCACAGCCATTTTTTGAGATCCTCTAAAAAATGTATTACTATAAACAAACATGCTCATGTTTTCGGTGAAAACCACAAGGCCCTCATTGAGCGAAATGGACAGGATGACAATGGACAAGGTATAAATTCAAATATACCTACAACACTTTTAAGAAACCACTGGAACATTTCACAGAATCAAAGTCTTATTGCAAATTTTACAAAATAATTTTAAACTAAATTTTACGAAAAAACACTTACTCTTTTCTGTGGCTCTCTTCGCTTGCTCTTTTCAATCGTTCTCACAAGATACCTTGGCCAATATTCTGGAGTTGGGGAACATCTGGTATCGTTCAATAAAGGGATCCAAAGATACTCCTAATAATAAAGCTAGTGATGAAATAATAGGAGATACAATTATTGCAGAGAAGAAATATTTTAAGGTATATAATCTTTCAGATTTTTTTAGTGGCGTAAGGT
>CAMFLX010000314.1 GCA_945957555.1 uncultured Cytophagales bacterium | reverse complement strand
ATGATGAGGACAGGGAAAATGAAGGCGATATGATTTGCGCTGCAGAAACCGTTACACCTGAGATCATCAACTTCATGAGCAAAGAGGCCCGTGGCCTTATTTGTGCGGCCATCACTGAAAAAAGATGCGAGGAGCTAGGCCTAGACCTCATGGTCGGCAAAAACACAACTACCCATGCCACACCATTTACAGTTTCTGTGGACTTGATAGGACATGGTTGCACTACAGGAATTTCTGCCCATGACAGAGCAAAAACGGTATTGGCGCTCGTTGATGAAAAAACCAGACCCTCAGACTTGGGCCGTCCAGGACATATATTTCCGCTAAAAGCTAAGGACGATGGTGTCCTCAGAAGAACAGGACATACCGAAGCTACTGTAGATTTTTCAAGACTTGCTGGGTTAAAACCTGCCGGTGTATTGGTAGAGGTCATGAACGAGGATGGTTCTATGGCAAGACTTCCAGAACTGAGAATCGTGGCAGACAAGTATAAAATGAAACTGGTATCGATCAAAGACCTTATTGAGTATAGGCTTAAAAACGAAAGTTTGATCACAAGGGAACTTGGCGTACAAATGCCTACCAAATGGGGTGATTTTGACCTGATTGCTTTTAAGCAAATTGATACCCAAGAGACACATCTTGCACTGATCAAAGGCCAGTGGGAAGGAAATGAACCGATCTTGGTACGGGTGCATTCAAGTTGTGTTACAGGTGATATCTTTGGCTCTTGTCGATGCGACTGTGGAGAACAGCTACATAGAGCGATGCAAATCGTTGAGAAGGAAGGTAAAGGGGTGATTTTATACATGCACCAAGAAGGCAGGGGGATTGGCCTGATCAATAAACTCAAAGCTTATAAACTGCAAGAAATGGGCAGAGACACGGTGGAAGCCAATATTGAGTTGGGATTCAAAATGGACGAGAGGGACTATGGTGTAGGTGCGCAGATTTTAAGGGATCTGAGGATCAGCAAGATCAAACTGATTTCTAACAATCCTAAAAAGCGTGCAGGTCTCATTGGTTATGGATTAGAAATCGTAGAAACCGTAGCTTTATAGGCCAAGTAAGAAACTAACCACTGGCAATACGCATTCGCCAGCAATATAACAAGATTTCCATTGAGGCAAAGTAGCTTTGATTCAGTGGAAATCTTAAGGTTAAATTATTGTATATATTTATTTGTCCGCTAGTTTAATAAACTAACTAAAGACTTTTCTCATCAACTTTCTATTATGCCCAAAATACAGAAAACCTATATTGGTTTATTTTGTATATAAAAATTAACCATCTCAATTCAAAAACTACTTTATTATCTAGATTGCGACTCCAAACCATAAAAAAATTATCATTTGAACACCCAAAAACCATTTATTGTGAAACATTAGAAACCTCCTAAATACGAAAACGACTTCTTACGAAACAAAAATAATAGTTAAATACGCGAAATTATTTTTTGTAACACAAAAATCCATCGTTGTTTTCATAAAATGATATCTCAAACCATACTTTTACCCCTAGTGATATCTAAACAAATTACAGCTAAAGCACCGTATTAGCATTCTATTGGAAAATTTCTAGAGAAGTCCAGAATTATTAAAACTAGCTAAACGCATTAGCATATTTATATTATTTATTATTTTTTTAATATTTCTTTTATTTTTTACTATTTTTTTCGTTTATTTGTACTATTGCTTTTTATTATTTACTAAAACACAATAAAAAGATTATAATATTGACTCAAATAAAAAATAATGCTTATGGAAGTCTTTTTAAAAATTAGTAGGAGATTTTATCTTTATTTCATGCTGTCATTATTATCCTCTTTACCTCTCCTCGGACAACAAGGTAGTGACGGCGCAAGCACCACGATCATAAATACCTATACAAATCTTACTGTTAATGCAAACGCTGGTTCCACTTCAATCACTGTTGGCAGTGCCACAGGTATAGCAACAGGAGATTTGTTAATGCTCATCCAAATGCAAGGTGCCGCTATTAATACTACCAATGATGTCAACTGGGGAAGTATCAAAAACTATGGAAGCAGTGGACTAAATGAGTTTGTTGAGGTTAATTCTGTATCAGGAAACACAATAAACATCAAATGTGGCAGTGGAATCAAAAACAATTATTCCGTAGCTGGCAAAACACAAGTTATTAAAGTGCCACGATACTCATCTCTATCAATCGCATCTGGAGTCACGTTGACTGGACCTGCTTGGAACGGAACCAATGGAGGAATCCTTGTGGCTGAGGTTCTTGGAGACATTACTATAAATGGAACCATCGACATGACAGGAAAGGGCTTCCGAGGAGGAATAAAGATGGATGACATTACTAACTACTCAAGAAATAACTGTATCGATTGGGCCTTCACCGACTTTGATCATGGTGGAGAGAAGGGGGAGAGTATAGCGGGTTTTGGTACCAATTATGACGCATCAGCATACGGTGGACAATATGGAATGGGAGCTCCTGCCAATGGAGGTGGTGGCGGTAACTGTCACAATGCAGCAGGTGGTGGAGGTTCGAATGCTGGGATTTTGGCAAATTACAATGGAGGTAACGGCAACCCTGACGTCTCCAATGCAGCATGGTTACCGATGTGGAGACTTGAATATCCTACAATTACCGCAGCTGGATTCAACAACTCTGGGGGAGGGAAAGGCGGCCCATCTTACAGTGACAATGAAGACCCTAGCTTTCCTTCTACGGTTCCGTTAGGCGATACTAGATGGGGAGGCGACTACAGAAGGGCTGTAGGCGGAAGAGGAGGAAAACCTCTTGATTACTCAGGAGGTAGGCTCTTTCTTGGAGGGGGTGGCGGCTCGGGACATTGTAGCGATGCAGATGCGGGAGTGCCGAGAGGAGGCTCTGGGGGTATTGGAGGCGGGATGGTGTATTTGATTTCATGCGGCAAAGTGCTAGGGAACGGGCGTGTACTTGCTAATGGAACCAATGGGGGTAGCACTGTACCTCCGTATGGTAACGATGGAGCTGGTGGCGCTGGTGGTGGCGGAACCATCGTAGTTAATGCAACCGGTGGAGTCGGAGGAGTAATCCTAAGAGCAGAGGGAGGAGTCGGAGGAAACTTCTCTATTGATAATCAATTTGAAGAAAGTCCTGGCGGCGGTGGCGGTGGCGGCTACGTTGCTATCACCACAGGTAACCCAAATGTTAGCGTAAAGGGGGGGGCAAATGGTGTTGACCTATTGAACAACCCCCGTCCAGATAAGAGTGTATCCGTCTTTGATGCCTTCACACCCAAAAATGCCACCGCAGGTGGGGCTGGTCTCTTCACCACTGACTGCAATCTGGTAGTTTCCATCTGTGGAGTTACATTATGTTCAACAAAGTGTACCCTACCCATAGAGTGGATCAATTTTACAGTTGACATTATTAGAGAAGTTCATGTCCTGAATTGGACAGTATCAACAAAGGAAAGCCGTTTTTTTATAATAGAGAGGAGCAAGAATGGTGTCGATTTTGAAGAAATAGGGCTGTTAAATAGTTCTATAAGTTCTTCTGGAATACAGTCTTATCATTACGAGGATAAATACCCGATTGAGGGCATTAATTATTATAGATTAAAAGAAGTAGGCAGCACAAATCAATATAATTACAGCAGGACGATTTCGATCAATAAAAGATTGGAAGAGTCGATCACAATCCACCCAAACCCTAATACAGGAAAATTCACTGTTAGCATCACATCAGATGAAACACTCGACTATAGTCATATCACCCTAGATATCATAGATATGGGAGGCAAAGTAGTTTATTCAAATGATCAACTGTGGGTGCCATTAAATATTGAGCTGGGCAATATTCCAAGGGGCGTTTATCTTGTACGCCTTTATCTAGACAGTAGCACAAATACACAAAGGCTAATGGTATATTAAATTATCTACAATTTAAATGCACTGGCATGATCTTAATTCGCGCAAATACACACAAAAGAGAAAAAATAATAAACAATTAAAAATGAAAAAAATGAATATTTTCTACTCAACGATGTTGATGTTTTGCTTTTCAGTGCAAACATCTTTTTGCCAAGATTTGTGCCAATCATTAGGTTGGGCAAACTATGATGGACAAACCTCTGTTGGTGCACCAACGGGAGGAGGCAATGTGAGTGTTACACAAGTCACCACATTCGATCAACTTAAAACAGCTGTGGAGTCATCTAGTCCAGCCGTTATCCATGTAATGAACTCTATGGGTAATGGGTATTCTCAAAAAACTGGTGATGTATTGAATTTCCAATCAAACAAAACAATCATCGGTGTAAAGCCTGGCATTGTTCTGAAATGTTCTTTCCAGATCAAAAATGTAAAGAACATTATCATACGTAATTTGGAGATACAGGGGCCTACTCAATCAAACTCCAATCAATATTGGGATGATGTAAACATAGAGGGTTCCCAGAGAGTATGGGTTGACCACTGTGTGGTTAGAGATGGTGAGGATGGCAATTTTGATATTGTAAAAGGTTCTGACAATGTTTCTGTAACATGGTGCATATTTACTTATACAGCAAACGGAACCCACAATTTATCCAATCTGATTGGTTCAAGTGATAATGAGACTGTAAGCGAGGGTAAACTAAACGCATCATTTATCAATTGTTGGTGGAGAGACGTAACAGACCGCCAGCCGCGTACTCGCTATGGAAAAATTCACGTTGTAAATTGTTTATACAGCATGCCAAATGGTCTGACCAGTAGCAATGGCAGTGGAGCTGGTTTTAAAGCGAATACTAGAATAGAAAATTGCGACTTTTATAACATCAACAATCCTTGCAAACTGATGAGTGGCACCACAGAGGGAGGTTCATTCCCGATCGGTTGTAGATTTACCAACTGCACAGGCTCACAAGATGGTGGAGTAGCAGGTGGTTACACAGCATTTACGCCTCCATATGAATACAAATCATGGATGGTATCAGTAGACAAAGTGAAGGCTCAGGTAGAGAAATTGGCGGGCAATACACTTACAAATCCCAGCACGTGCGA
>CAMFLX010000313.1 GCA_945957555.1 uncultured Cytophagales bacterium | reverse complement strand
CTTATCGTTCAATTGCAAAAAACTTTCCTTATAAAATTTCAGCTTCTCAGTCAACTTTTCATTGATCTTAAAAGAGCTATATTTTCTCCTTTCGGTTGTTTTCATCTTTTAGAAACTTAAATTATAATAACAAAGGTGATGATAATGAATCTCAAATGCGTTGCATATGTATGGGAATATCTTACATATATCCTCTATTTGCAGAATAATCAAGGCACTATCCTTTTTGCAAATTCACACCTTACAAAATATCACCATATAGAACTTTTATAAGGACTGGTTTTTATGAAAAGTGTTGCATAGAGCCGAATTTAAGATTCGCGTAAAGATTCAATAAAAGTTGTTTATCGATTAGGGGGTCTTCCAAATAATTAGAAAGAGAGCTCTTCTGAATAATTTCTAATAATTCTTGGCGCATAGCGACACCAATAGGTTCTGAAAAGCCTACCTTCTTCCTATAAATAATTTCTTTCGGAAGGTATCTCTTGGCTATTTCCTTAAGTATATATTTGGTTTCTAAGCCTTTGATCTTGAGTTTAGTAGGAATATTATAAACAAAGTCACAAAGCTCATTGTCTAAATAGGGTACACGCACTTCTACGCCGTGCCTCATAGAAGCCTTATCAGTATATAATAGGTTTTGATTGGGCAAGTAAGCCATTTGTTCTAGTGCTAAGGCCTTGTCTATGAGAGCAATATCACCACCCATTTTTTTAAGCCTATTTTCAAGAAAACTACAAGCGCTTGACCGATTTATTTGAGTATACAAAAGTAAGTTGAGCAGGAATGTGTCTTCGTCTTCATCCCATGCTTCCGCAGCTTTATGAAGTCGGTACCTTAGAGAGTTGTTTTTACTTAAAACCTTCGAAAAAAGTTGATAGAGCGTTTTTAATGGCAGCCAATGCAGCAGTTTATATAAAGCAACGAGTTGGTGTCTTCTGTATCCCGTAAATATGTCATCAGCACCTAGACCGCTTATGAGTACCTTAATTCCTTCTTTACTGGCAACCTCAGCAATGGCCATGACATTAAGTGCTGATAAATCTGGCACAGGTTCTTCTATGATTTTCAATATTTGATCGATCGATGCCAAATCGATCTTTGACTTATAGACCATTTGAAGGTGCCAGCCAAAGTCTTTAGAAAGTTTTTCCGCAAATGGGTAATCATTTTCAAAGCCATGCATCTGGGTGTTTTGCTGTATGGTAAAACATCTAGGTCTAGATATTTTAGCATGTCGCTGCGCTATGGCCACCAGTAGCGAACTGTCCAAACCCCCAGAAAGAAAAAAGCCAAGTGGAGCATCTGAACATAATTGATTACGAACCGCTGAAATCAACAGCTCTTCCGTTGTCGAAATGATTTTCTGCGGACTGTCCCTGAGATAAGTCCTTTGTATTGGAATTTTCCAGAACTCATGTTTTGCAATCGTATTTCTGGCAAAATCAATTTTCAAAAAGGTACCCGGTTCCAGTCTTTTGATTTTTTTATAGATAGTCTTGTCTCCCTGTGCCGCCAAAAGTGTAATATATTCTATTGAAGCTTGCTGATCTATTTCTCTTTGAAAATCGGGGATCTGCAACAGTGCATGTATTTCTGAAGCAAAAAAAAACGCAGTATCTGACTGGTAGTAATACAAAGGCTTTACACCAAATCTATCTCTGGCAAGAATTGCTTGTCGGTTTTCTAAGTCTATATAAGCAAAACTAAAAATCCCATTAAGTTCAGGAAGAACATTCTCACCCTTTTCTAAGAGACTATGTAGCAAGGTTTCTGTATCGCAATGTGTTTTAAAATCTTGAAAGAGAGATTGTTTACGAAGTGTACCATGATTATATATTTGTCCATTAAATACCAGTAAACGTTTTTGATCTGGAGCAATAAAAGGTTGATTGGCTTCATCGCTCAAGTCTAGAACCTTAAGTCTTGCGTGGGCCAGACCGATCTGCCCTTTACTAACATAATGTTGATGATCAGGTCCGCGATGCCCAATCTTTTGGAGCATGGCCTTTAATAATTCCTCGCCTTGAAGGTTGTAAAATGATTGTGGCACAGCATGATTGTCAAAATTGATGTATCCTGCTATGCCACACATATTTTTACTGGGTTTTAGCCTTACATGTGAAAGTCCCTTTCATATCTATTGCTATGACCTTTTCCCCCTTATAAAATTCACTACATAGTAGAGTGCATTAAATGTATAGGACATGATGGAGATCACACCTGTGATGATTAGCGCAAATCCTATCAAAAATGGATACATCAACGAAAAGAAGATGTTCCAAACAAAGTATTGAAAATCTTTTTTCTCGGGCGCTTTATTTCCAGGTGCTATATCGTTCATTATTTTTCTGTATCTGATGCTTTTAATGAGATGTATATTTGGTAAGCAATCATTCCTGCAAACGACACCAACATAATGATGGAACAAATCAAAGCTATTGTATAACCCTTTTTATAACTAATTGATTCAAAACTAAATTCTATGGTATGCTTCCCTGCAGGAATTTCCAATGCACGAAGCACATAGTTGGCTCTAAGCATCTTTACTGGCTTTCCGTCAATTTTGATCGTCCACCCCTTTTCATAGTAAATCTCTGAAAACACGCCTAGGCCGTCGTTTGTATTGTTTGAGGTAAACTTCAAATAGTTGGGCTCGTACGCTGTAAGTGTAATCTGTGCAGTACTATCCTTTGTATATTCAGTCTTTAGCGTTTTAAATTTCTTTTGGTCTACGATGGCTGTACTTGCAGGGTCAAAGCCTTTGAGTGCGGCGATCTCCTCATCTGGGCTGTTCACATATTGTACCTTACTTACAAACCATGCATTGCCAAGTGCCTCAGGGTTAGTACGAACAGGCATTTGTTGGTCGTTTACAATAATGTATTTGGCATTGAGCATATTCAATACCGCAAAATTGTTTTGCTGTATATGTTGCTCTATCAAATCCTGATAGCGACGCATTTTTGCGGCATTATAACCACCTATCGATTTGTGATAAAATGAAGTACGGGCGTCATTAAAGGCATTACCTTGCGCATTAAACACTCTATAGTATAAAGTTTTATCCCTAAGTATGTATTCATCAATAGCTGTTTTTTGAAAAGTATCAGACTCCTCTGGGCTCAAAAACATATCGTGCGTAAGATAGCGTCTATCTACACCGATAAGATCAAATGCTACTAATAAAAGAAGCAAAGGAAGTAATATATTTTTACTGAAACTCGCTTTGGCTGCAGAGAAATACACCAAAGCAATGGCTATAGAAGCAAAGATTAATGACCTCAAAAAATCTGAATAAGCCAAGGTAGATCGTTCTTGTTTTAGGCTCTCTACAAAGGCTGTTGTATTTTCATTGTTTCCATACTGCTCAAGAATTTGTTGGTCTACCTTACCTGAAAAATTCATGCTCATGATCGCCAAAAGTGTAAGGCCAAATACTGCCGCCACACCAATTACTCCATGCTTAAACTTTTTAGTGTTTTCAGTTTTCCAATCCATATTTATAAGCCTGTCAATCCCCATAATAGCGAGTACTGTAATGGCAAACTGAACGATCATGATGGCCATCATTACTGTACGGAATTTGTTTAGGCCTGGCACAAAATCAAACAAGAAGTAGTTGATGGTATCCAGATGCCTTCCCCATGCTAAAACACAACCTATTATGATGATTCCGACAAAGGCCCATTTGATATTACTTTCCACAACAAAAATTGAAATCACAAAAAAAGCAAAAATAATGGCCCCCATATAAATAGTGCCACCGGCAATCCCCAATTCTCCGTGGTATAGTGGTTTGTGTTCCACTTCTCCTGTCTCCTTATTCTTTACGGGCTCCCCACTACCACCACCATAAATCCCTGGTACAAATAATGTTGCCGTTTCACCGATACCATAGCTGTATTCAAAAGCATACGTTTTATCCAAACCACCAGAGGCCTCTTTTTTAGGATTGGTAAGTTCAGACTTACCTCTGATCGAATATTCTGAATATTCTTGCAATACCGTAATCGCCGAAGCATTCGTTCCAAGTCCTACCAGAGCACCCACAACTAAAAATAATGTGGGTTTGATTACATCATTAAAACTCTTCTTGAGAATAGCATCCAATACATAGTAGCCTCCCAATATTGCAGCACCCAGTAGTCCGTAAAAAGTGATTTGAAAATGGTTGAAATACAAGTTTGTAGCCAAACCCACTGAAAATAAAGAAGCTCCTACCCAATAATTTCTTTTTGCAAAGGCATAGTTAATACCAGCATACATGAGTGGAATAAAGGCATAAGCACTGATCTTGGCATTGTGTCCCGCCACAATACTTACAAAATTGAAGGATGAATAGGCATAAGCAAAAGCTCCTAGAATACTGACCCAAGGATTAAACCCAAAACTGATCATCAAAATATAAAAACACAAGATACCTGCCAAAGTTTGCGAAACTGGAGGATAGGCAAGACTATAAAATGGCTTTAATAAGTATGGAGTTTTGTTTCCCTCTTGAATCATGTTCACCAAATAAGTGGGCATCCCTGAAAACATAGAATTGGTCCAATGGGGCTGTTCACCATTGTGTTTAAGTCTATAATCGACCACTTCTTGAGCTCCACCACGCCATTGATTAATATCGCCTTGATCTAAGACTTTGCCTTTGAATGAAGGCAAAAGATATAAAAATGTAATAAAAAATGCCAAAGCAAGAACGATGACGTGTGGCAATGCTTTCTTAAGAAGATTTTGCATGTTTCAAAAAAGTGATATCCAACAAAATTAAGAATATTATTGAATTTGTTCTGAAATAATTTAGGTCAAAAAACAGAAAACACAATCGTCAGAACCTAGATTTAGATATCCATAAAATTGTAAAGATTTGAGCAGTGCATTGTAAAAACAAAAAACCCTCAGAAATCTGAGGGTTTGTGAGTGTGGTGTGAGAGGGAATCGAACCCCCGACACAAGGATTTTCAGTCCTTTGCTCTACCGACTGAGCTACATCACCCTGTCTCTTATACACATCTCCGAGCCCACGAGACGTAGAGGAATCT
>CAMFLX010000312.1 GCA_945957555.1 uncultured Cytophagales bacterium | reverse complement strand
ATTTGAGGTAGCATTTTGTCGCAGTAAATTTCTAATGATTATTCTGGGTTTAATCTACCACTATTATAGCCCTAAACCCAGATCTTTTTATGATATTTGAACTTAGACGTTATTAAATGTTCGTTATGATCCCTGTTACATGTGCCATCATCTTCAAAGAAGGTAAAATTCTCGTAGCCCAACGCAGCACCAGTATGAAGCAAGCTTTGAAGTGGGAGTTTCCTGGGGGCAAGATAGAGACACACGAAACTGCGGAGCAGTGTCTGTTGCGAGAGATCAAAGAAGAACTGAACATAGAGATTGAGATTATACAGCAGCTTGATCCTCATGTATACGACTATGGCTCATTTTCCATACAACTCATGCCTTTTATTTGCAAATATCTCTTTGGCGATGTTGTACTTGCCGAACATATAGACTACCAATGGCTCCTCAAAGAACAACTCCCCGCGCTAGATTGGGCACCCGCTGACGTGGCGGTAGTGGAAGCGATAATGAAAGCCTAAGGCGGAAAGCTCAAAGCATAAAACGACGTATTCTGGGTTAAGCTTTCAGCTTCGCTCTTTTATACACAAAAAGGGCGGAACATTTAGTGCCACCCTTTTCATCAAATATCTCAAATCTTTATGTTTTATTCTTTTACAAACTTCAACATCTTAATGTTGCCCGCCTCGTCTTTCAAATGAACGACATACACACCATCTGGCAAGTTGCTTACATCAAAATACTCTTGGTCTGTACTCAACACTTCTGAGCCCATACTGTTGAACATGGTAGTCTGCACTCCTGGTGTCACCTGTACCAAACCTTTAGCAGGGTTGGGATATATTTGTGCCTCTGCATCTGCCCCTGAGGCTTCCGACTCTCTCATCAGACCATTCTTTACATCTATAGTTACAATGCCCGACACGGTACCATTAGTACAGTCATCTGCATCACGTACACTGGTAAGTTTATATACCGTATGTCCAGTAGGTTTCACGGTGATCAAGTAAGGAGAAGCAGTGATGTTTTCAATGAGGGTATCTACGCCGTTTACGTTCATTACCACCGTCCAAGGACTTTCGCCTTTCAGATCCAAACGCAAAGTAGCAGTCGGTTTACGTTTTCCTGTATTGCTTCTCGATAGCGTCGCCGTAGCATTTGCGCCTTTCTTAACGGTTATCGTTGCTGATCCTTCCACAGTACCTACCCTACCCCAACCATCGGTAACCTCGAGTAAAGTGTAGGTTTCGGTAGCTGAGGGACTCACCGAAATGATATATGGCGAGCTCATGATATTAGTGATCTTCGTCTTAACCTTCTTATTGCTGTACACAATGGTCCAAGGTGCTTTACCTCTCAGCGCTACAGGCATATCGGCAAACTCATCTTTACAAATCGCCTTAGAACCGGACAGAGTACCGCTTATGATCGAAGATGGATTCACCGTGAGCATGTCGGTCGTATACAAGTTACTCAACTGTACATAGTAATAACCCGCCTGCGGCAATGTAACCGATACCTGTACATGATTGGCATCCAATATATTTACAGAATTAAAGTACAGCACACCACTTACAGTAGAGGACCCTTGTGTAAAATAATACAAATAATATCCAATATCGGTACAGTTACCAGTACTACAAGAACCTTGATAGCCCAACGCGGTATTGTTACCAGTGATCGTCACCAAGAGTTCATCACCTTCTTCACCCACCGCAGGGCTAATGTTGAAGGACTTTTGTGGCTGAGGAGCTACAGTAAGATAATTTGTGGAAGCAAGTCTAGTTGTTGTACTCAAAGTCCATTGACCATCAATGTACGAAGGGATTGTAATGTTTACGTCGGCATGGTTGCTGTCGAGTAGCGATACATAGTTAAAGGGAACCGTAAAGGTGCTTGTGCCTGATGTAAAGTAAAAATAATTACCCAGATCTGTACAGTTGGTAGTTCCGCTGCATGAGCCGTTGTAGCCCAGATTCACGTCATTACCTGTAATAGTCACAGTTAGGGAGTTACCCGCTGTACCTGTGTCAGGTGAAATAGTGAAGTATTTTTTCAAGCTAGGGTTCTCCGATATATAGAACGAATTGTTTGAATAGACGTTCTTTACAACCAAATTATAGCTGCCTGATGCGGGTACTATAAAAGTAACCGACAAATGGTTGCTGTCTATATAGGTTTTACTTGCCAAAGGTATTGAATCATACACATAGCCGTTACTACTATAGCCATAATAAGTGATCATGTCCCCTACGGGCTTACAGTTTGAGGCCACACAATTGTCTGGAGTCCCAAAGTTCATGAATTGCCCCGTAAGTACTGTAGTCATAGGTATGCCCTCCGTGCCCGATGTATTGGACAGGGAAAATGAAGACACAGGCGTTGCTATGATCTGGAATGTGTTCCTTGCCGTCAAACTATTGGCTGACGGAAGGCTTACGTTCCACAAACCAGAAGCACTAGGCACGGTGATCTTTACTTCAGCATGACTGTCGTCTAACAAAGTGACGGCGCTGTAAGGAACAGACAAAGTTGAAGTACCAGCCTTGAAATAAAAGCCTGAGCCAATATCTATACAGCTAGAGCTGGCACACATACCAGGCAATGCAAGTGTGGTGCCCGTGTCACCGACAATAGTGACCGAAAGTTCTTGATCAGCCTGACCCATTGCTGGCTGAACACTAAAACTAGGCGCTTGGGCATGTAGCCCAAGGCCAAAAAGCAAGGAAATTACAATTGAATTAAGCTTCATCGTTTTTAATTATTTAGAATTTTATGTTGAATTAATTTGAGATATTGCTTCTTGCGGTCACTCTCTTGCGCACAGGATTGTGCTAGGCTCAAGGCCTTGTCAAACTTGTGTTCGTTATAATACACTGCGGTAAGGTTAAGCTTGGCTTCGTCAAAGGCTGGATTGATAGCTATGGCTTTCTGGTAATACGACTTGGCGAGTTCATGTTTCCCCAATCTTTCATAGGCAGAGGCTAGGTTGTTCAACACATGGAAATTATAAGGGTTGTATCGGTAGGCACTTTCAAAATCGGCTACTGCAAGATCTATATTGCCCAAGGAAAAGTTACCCACCCCCTTGTACCAATCCAGGGGTATGGAAGTAGGGTCCACCGAATAAAAAACAGATTTCGCCTGCTCGCTGTGGTATACCAAGTTATGCCAATCGCCTTGTGCCCTGCAAATGTAAGCCTGAAAGGCTGCTTTCTCTCCCCTGATCCGCTGCAAGCCCATGACCACATTCAGCACCAATAGTGACACTACGGCAAGCCTAGGTATTTGCCCAAAGGATAGCGACATTTCAGGCAAATAGCCCTTTGTTTCCGATTTATGGTGGATCAAGGCCAACAAGGCCGTACCCAAAAGCAAGTGCTCTATACGCTCACGAGGAAAATCAAAAAAGGAAATGAGCCCAAAGCCCAGCAATGCAGCCAGCAAAATGCCAAGCTCTTGGCGTGTGACATCAGACACCTTACTCGAATACAGCGTATTGAAACCGTTAAAAAACACTAGTGCGTAGACGGCCAGCATGAGCAGCAAACCTACAGAACCTGTCTCAGCCCAGACCCACAAAAAATCGTTATGTGGCCGCTGAAAGGTCACGTTTTCCAACTGAGAGCGCTTGAGCCCCTCAAGACCCACCGCGGGAAACTCTATTTGCCAATTGCCCACACCTACACCTTTAAGCACGTGGGCATCTACCAAATTCAAGGTTTTATACCAGAGCTCCAGACGCTCGGTGGTTGACTCGCTTCTGATCTGCAACTCGCCAGCTTGCTGAAAGGGAACCTCGTGCGGTTTACTCACATATACCAAGGCCACAAAGCCTAGCACCAATAAACATATACCTGCATACTTGAGCAGCCCAATGCTTTTTTTGAAGATCCAAAATGAAGCCAAGGCCAATACCGCCAAAGCTACATACACGGCTCTGGTCTGTAAGATCAATAGCATGCTCACTGAGAAAAACAGGGTAGTAAGGAATGTATAGCGCAAAGCTCTGTCTTGCGGCCTCATGACCCCAATGGCTAAAAAGGGTAAGGACAGAAACAGAAAACTTGCCAGCAAGTTCTTATGGCTATTCAAGCCTACCACCTCGTACACCCGCACCAGATTAAGCTCGGGTAGCTTGATCAACTGTATATATGCAACGGATAAAACAATGATATTGGCTACCAAAACGGCCTTGTATAGGATTGATTCTCCTTCTGAGTAGCTCAGCAATACATGCCTGAGCCACAAAAAAACAACCAATACCAGAAATGATTTTTGAGTATGGAATAGGGCATCTGCAAAGTTCCGCGCCCAAGCGATGGACAGGGCCGTCCACAGATACGAGAGCACGATCAGGAGATCGAGCCAGGTCCAACGCAGCTTGATTTTGGTAATCGCAAAAAACACCAAGCCTAAAACACTGAGCAATACAAAGCGAGAATGCAGGCTACTGTCCATGAGTGACTTCATGTAAAACACTGGCACTAAAGCAAAGACTAGAAACAATAGGACCAAAGGAAAAGTAAAGGTTCGGTTGTGTGGGAGCTCATTCATGTTCTTAAAAATTAGTTTGTACCTTAAAAATCAGAAGGTCTTAGTATCTATTGGGTATTCGTTCCAGTATCAGACGCTCGATATTTATTTCGTTCCACCATATTTTTACTTTTTTTTTCAAATGGATGCTCAGCCCATTCATCAAACTTTTAAAACACCTTATCAGGAAGCACCACATTGAGCAACATAACGCTATTTAATTATTGTATTGATACAAATTAAAAGCCCATTTTTTACAAAAGCAAAGCCATATACCTCATAAACAAATGCTTATAAACGTACAATAGAAGAAAAAAAACTTCTCATATCTGAATTAATCTCAGGAAGCATAGTGTAGATCATAGATGATCAAACATAACCCAGGACTAGCTAGGGAAGCAAAAAAAACTGAATATAAAGTGTGTATTTCTTTGGGCACAAGCTTGCTCTTGGCGAAAGGACCAGAAAAATAAAAGCTATGGACTCGACTCCTTCGTAGAGGTTGCATATATTTTTTCTATAGGGTCAACTCCTTCGTGGAA
>CAMFLX010000311.1 GCA_945957555.1 uncultured Cytophagales bacterium | reverse complement strand
TATGGCTTGGTATCTCAAGGGATACTTTTTCAGTCTTGAGGGAATGAAATTTAATCGATGGGGACTGGAATTCAGTCGAGAGGGTATGGCTTGATATCCCAAGGGATACTTTTTCAGTCCTTAGAGGATGAATTTTAATCGATGGGGATTGGAATTCAGTCGAAAGGGATATGGCTTGATACCCCAAGGAGTCTTTTTGATTTTATACACAAAAAACAATCAGGCTATCGTTAGGATTTCTTCATTTATATATTTAATTTAAATCCTGCATTTTAATTTAGTTACAGTATAAATCTACTTAGGATATGAAAAAGCAATATTTTGTCTTTATGTTGTCATCGTTTTTGATAATGTTTCCTTGTCTCAATTACAAGATACATGTGGTTAAAAAGGACGGTTCAGTTGAGGGTTCTGATGCGTTGGCTTATTTGCCTAAAGGTCTTGAGCTGGTTAAAAACAAGGCATTTTATGAGCAATTGTTGAAAGAACAGAAGTTAGATTATAATTCTTTCTCTGACATCAGTAAAGTTAATGACTATGGGGTAACCTTAGTTTATCTAGGGCGCTATGAGGAGGCAAAAAAAGTCTTCAAATCAATAGAGAAAAGGAATCCTGGTTATTATTCGACAGCGGCCAATCTAGGGACTATTTATGAGCTTTTGGGTAAAAATGATTCGGCCTATTATTGGATCAAAAAAGGATATAATATTAACCCTGCCTCACATGATAGTTCGGAATGGATTCATGTGAATATTTTAAAATTAAAAACAAATAAAATTGATACTGTTCTCAATAGTAAGAAATTAATCGGAACAGATTTTGGAGTAGACAGCATGCCAAAAACGACCCTTAGTGCTGTCAAGCTGAATCGTTTGAAAAGGCATATTTATTACCAGCTCGATGAGCGTATTTCATTTATAAGCCCTAAGGATAAGATCATGGCTCAGTTACTTTTTGATTTAGGAAATGCGGTGGCTTTAACGGATGACATCACAAGTGCTTTGGCGATTTACAGACTAGCCTATGGTTACGGCTTTGACAGCGATCTGTTCAGAAGGAGGATCAAAATGTTTGAAAATATTCAGCAAAAGGGATTGGCAAAATTGAAGCGAAACAGATATTGAACATCAAATTATGTTTGAATTTTAAGTTTTTTAGATATAATGGCTCGTAAGTTAAATCTAGCACTAATTTTCTGGGTACTGATAGGTAGTACAGGTTATATGTACTGTCAGAATACAGCATACATTAAAATACAGTATCTGAGAGTTCTAAATGAGCAAAAGAGGAATGCTTACTTGGATACAATTTATATAAATCATAAAATGGTCTTAGCAGATACAGGCTATGTGGAATTTGAATTTCATCCTGACAAGTTAGATACCATTTATTTGAAGAACTATGGATATTGGGGCGAAAGTGTAATCACAAAATTTAAGTCAGGGGAGCGCTATTCGCTTGTGTACAATGCCTGTAGAGGGTTCGGGTTGAGAAACGTTAAACAATCATTCGGTCCGAGGATCCACATAATTAACAAATCGAAATTCAAACAATTCGTTTCATGTGGATATAGCACGATTTCAAAAATAAAGTCAAACGATACCCTGAAGTATTTTTGGGGTGAGTGCGGTCATAGTTCGATGTGTCCAGAATCCCCTTATTTATATAAGGTGAGTAAAAAAGCAGAGGACGTGGAGTTCTATGAAGCCTATTTGCATGGCGAATTACTGGATCCAATATCCTACAATATTATTTTTTTGAACGATACGGAATTTGCAATTGAAATCTTTGACAAAAAAGTAGAATTGAGCCTATTTAAGAAGTGAAAGACTTCCTTTTTTTGTGATTTATCTCCTTTTTTATATTGGATACATTTGACGTATATCAATTGATTAGCGATACTCTTTCATAGTTTCAGCCCTCTTCGTGGAGCTTTCAGCTCAAAATCCTACCAATCCCTCCACTCCTCGGTAATGTCCTCATCCAGCGTATTAAAGCCCATTTCGTTGCCTGCCAAGATGATCACTTCACAAATATCCTCGCGCTGGTCGGTCTCTATCAGTTCATAGTCACATTTGTCGTTGAGTACATTCAGGGCCAGTACCGCTTCCTTCACATGGATCATGCAGTCTTCCTGCGATTTGGACTTAGAAGCTCTATCCAGATAGTTGTGAAGAATGTGGAGGCATTCGTCCACATCTTTTTCATTGTAAGAAGTCTCTCCAAAAGACATGTAGTCTATCATGCCCTTTTTGATCCGTACCAGGATTTCGGAGATTTGTGGGTTTTCGTTCAGATTCATATAGGTTCTTTTAAAATGTCAATATCTTGTATCGAGGTGGTTTGTTTGAGAAGGCACTGCTTATGATGTTTCAATAAGCAGTGCCTTTATTGGGATATTTCCTAAACGTATTTATCTACAAAGCCTTGAAGACCGCTCATGCCATTGCCTTCGCCTACCGCTATAAAGCGCCATTCAGTACCTTGCTTTTGTATTTTGCCAAAAACCATACCCGCATCTGTAGTATTCTTCTCATCAAGATCGTATCTAAGAATTTCTCTCTTGTTTTCTACATCATAAAGTCTGATGTAGGCATCTTTTAAAGAACCAAAACTATGGCCGCGTGCTTCCGCTTCGTGTATAGAAACAGTAATGAGGATTTCGAATACCGCAGCATCGATCAAGTCCAAGTTGCAGAGGATCATTTCGTCATCGTCATCTCCAAATCCAGTACGGTTGTCGCCCGTGTGTTGGATAGAGCCATCTGGCGAACGAAGGTTGTTGTAGAATACAAAGTGTTCGTCGCTAGGAAGCTTGAGTTTTGAATTGAGAATAAAGACCGAAGCGTCGAGATCCAAGGGTGTGCCTGGTTTCATTTCCCAGCCCAGTCCGAACATCACCTTTTTAAGTCCAGGAACTTCTTTAGTAAGATTAAGGGAACCTCCCTTTTTTAAACTGATAGACATGTGTGCATTAAATTTTGACCAATTTATGAATTTTTATACATGAGGACTATATATATAATGGTATTTTTTGAGAATTGAATAGAAAGGCATTTACTATAAAGTAAAAGAACTGCTTAGGCACCCCAAGCAGTTCTTTGCATGATATCTTGTAACCTATATAAGGTGCTAGTCTAAAACTCCCACTCTTTATTGAGCTGAGCAATCACATGATGCGCCGTAAGGTCAAACTGGCAAGGTACTATCGACACATAGTTGTTGGCCAAAGCCCACTCGTCGGTATCCTCTCCTTTATCTTCATTAATGAAAAATCCACTCATCCAAAAGTAATTACGACCTAGAGGATCGCGTCTTTCGTCAAATTTCTCCTCCCATCTCGCAGCAGCCTGCCTACAAACCTTCACCCCTTTGATAGGCTCTTCCTTCTTGGCAGGAAAGTTTACGTTGAGTGCCACACCTTTAGGGAAGTTCTTTTTGAGACCTTCGAGAATAATGTTTTTAATCCAGACCGCACAATGGTCTAGCTCTGTTTCGTGGCTGTAGTCGCATAGAGAGAATCCTATGGCGGGAAGGCCTTCAATTGCCGCCTCTATGGCAGCAGACATAGTACCCGAATACAATACGCTGATGGAAGAATTGCTACCATGGTTCATGCCGCTGACCACCAAGTCTGGCTTTCTATCGTTAAGCACATGATGTTTTGCCAGTTTGATGCAATCAGCTGGTGTGCCAGAGCATTCATAGGCTGCTATATCGCCAAATATATCTGATTTTCTCAGTCTCAGCGTATTGGCTATAGTAATAGCATGGCCCATTGCCGACTGAGGGCTATCTGGAGCTACTACGACTACTTCTCCTATCGAGCTGGCGATTTCGACTAAGAGTCTAATGCCTCGAGAGGTAATACCATCGTCGTTTGCAACGAGGATTAAAGGTTTTTTTGACATTTTTATGAGATCATGTTGGCGAATCACCGCCAACGATTTATTTAATGAATGATGTATTTGTCTTATTGTTTGAGAATATCATGCCCAAGTTTATCTCTCTTGGTCTGTAGATATTTCTCGTTGTGAGGGTTGGGTTCTACTTCCACAGGAACTGTATCTACGATTTCTAACCCATAGCCAATGAGTCCAGCACGTTTTTTAGGGTTGTTAGAAATCAGTTTGATTTTGCTAATTCCTAGATCCCTTAAAATCTGCGCACCTACACCATAATCCCTTTCGTCCATTTTGAATCCTAATTCAATATTGGCTTCCACGGTGTCCCTGCCCATTTCTTGCAGTTTATAAGCTTTGAGTTTATTGATAAGGCCGATCCCCCTGCCTTCTTGGTGCATGTATAAAATCACACCTTTACCTTCTTTCTCAACGATTTGCATTGCTCTATGTAGCTGTTCGCCGCAGTCACAACGGCAAGAGCCAAAGATGTCGCCAGTCACACAACTAGAATGCACACGTACCAATATTGGTTCGTTTTCTTCCCACTGGCCTTTGATCAGTGCAAGATGTATCTCTTGAGTGTCAATTTGTTTAAAGGCAATTAAGTCAAAATTACCCCATTTAGTAGGCATCTGTACACCTAGTTCCCTAGTGATCAAACTTTCGTTTTTAAGTCTATATTCGATAAGGTCTTTGATCGATACCAGTTTCATTTTATACTTGTCTGCCACGATTCTCAGTTCTGGAAGTCTTGCCATAGAACCGTCTTCGTTCATGACCTCTACCAATACACCAGCGGGTTTTAGGCCTGCAAGTCTTGCGAAATCGACAGTAGCTTCGGTATGTCCCGTTCTTCTTAGGACGCCATCGTCCTTAGCTTTTAGTGGAAATATATGTCCTGGACGGCCTAAGTCTGACGGTCTGGTCTTTTCATCAACGAGCGCCAATACTGTTTTTGCCCTGTCATGTGCCGAAATACCTGTAGTACAACCATGACCTAGCAAGTCTACAGAAACGGTAAATGGTGTAGCGTGGGTAGCTGTGTTTTTGCCGACCATAAGGTCTAGGCCTAGCTCCTCGCACCTTTTTTCAGTAATGGCAGCACAAATAAGACCACGGGCCTCTTTGCTCATAAAGTTGATGATCTCAGGCGTAACGGTTTCTGCAGCGCAAATCATATCGCCTTCATTTTCCCTGTCCTCATCAT
>CAMFLX010000310.1 GCA_945957555.1 uncultured Cytophagales bacterium | reverse complement strand
CGAGATTCCTCTACGTCTCGTGGGCTCGGAGATGTGTATAAGAGACAGCGGCGGAAGAGTGATTTAAGCCATCAACAGGTTTTAATTGACTTGAAACTGAAATTTGTGCGTTTCCAAATCCAGGATAATTTAGATCTCCTAATTCTGATAGAGGATCTTTGAAGCGTTCTTTTAGTTTGTCATCGAAGATATTTTTAGCATTTTCAATTGCGTCTAAGGCTATAATATCCGATACTTCAGGTTTGTCATAAGGATTAAGATGCTTATTGAAATAGTCACGTAGTTGGGATGATAAATTATTATTGACTTCACTAGAGTTGGCATCATTAAACCCTCTTTGTGCATTAATGATGTCTATTTTTATAAGTCCCTCTAAAGGGTTTTCGGACTTTAGAGGAAGGTTGAATTCGGATATTGATTGTGGAGATATGTTGTGTTCTTTGTAAATGTTGGCTTTACTTGGATCAAGAATATAGGCTTTTCTTGTAAAGTGGGTATGAAGATTTTTGTCTAAAAAGTCCCACATTGAAATAGGCCATAATTTTAGTTCAGGTTTACTTTGTTTGACATTATGGGCAGAGGTATAGGCAATAAGAAATTCTTCATATAGCTTTTTTAAATTTTCGGGTTCAAATCTAAGTCGTAAACCAAGCAGTTTACCTGTCCAGTCAAGAGTTGGTATTAAATGACTTACATAATGAATTTCATTTTCTTCCGCCTCAATCCATAAGTCAAGCTGTGGTAGATATTCTTCCCAATCACTTATTTTAAGATCCTCTTCATATTTTATTTTACCGTCAATCCATCCTTTGCCAATTTCATTAATAACATTCCAGTTGTCTAATGTAAACTCTCTCGTAGTGATCTTCTTTTTGTCTTTAAGAAAGAATATAAGAGCATCCATAGCGGTAGTCTTCCCGCTATTGTTAGCTCCTACAAAAATTGTTTGTTTTTCATCCAGCTCAACTCTACAGCATTTAAGTTTTCTGAAATTTTGAATGTCTACGTATTTTATTTTCATTATTAATTAATAAGGTTATTTTTCCCCAGATCCACCACATACACCACATTCTGTAGTTCCACTTCCTCTACATCCAGAACAATTAACGATATTGTTTTTTCCAAAACTTTCATTGTAGGCTTTTATTTCTCCAGAGCCATTACAGCCTGGGCATGAAATTTTGCCTTTTCCGTTACATCTTTTGCATTTTTCTTTTTGTTGACTCATTTTATTAATTTTTTGGTCAATTTTATTCCGTTTTTATTTTTGTCAAGTATGCTGTCAAGTTGATTCTGAGTAATGCTAGATCCTCTAAGATCTGCTTTTGTAAGAACTGCGCCTTCAAAATTTATTGAGTCTAGATTTATATTTCTAAGTTTGGCACTGGTAAGATTTGAGTAAGATAAATCCGTGTTTTCCATTAAGGAATTTGAAAAATTGGCCTCCGAAAAATTACAACTTGTAAAATTTGCATTAGAAAGATTTGAATTTTTTATGGATGCTTTATTGAAGTATGCACCTTTAATTTCAGAGCTACTCAATACAATGCCGTCCAAAACAGCATTTTTTATATCACCTCCATTCAAATTTATTTTGGGCTCTTGATTAATCAAAGATGATTCAAATAGAAATTGTAAAACTTGTCCTTTCTTCATTCTGTCTAGATTACTTAATGCTAACATGATCCTTGTCCGTGCAATAATTTTCGATTCCGGCGAAGGTGTTTGACTTATTAATTTGTTATTTATTATTAGTTCTGTCATTATTTTTATAAATGAGTCTAAAGTTTCATTTTGAGCTCTCTCTCTTTCTGATGATTGAGTGTTTCGCTTTTCAATTTCCTTGAATGACCATGCTGTAAGTGCAATTAGCACTGGAACTACTAATAAATTCATCCAATCCCATAGAGTTTTACCCCTTGGGCCAGATTTAGCTTCATTGTACTTATCAAAACCTGTTTCAATAGGAGCTTCTGTTGGGTAAAATGCCCAATAAGCAATAATAAAAAATATTATAGCTATTGAACATAACACTATTATAGGTATGACCTTGATTAAGATTGTTCTTAATAGTGATATAAATCTCTTCATATTTTGTTAAGGAGAAATTTATTGTTTTTCAAAAGTAATTACCTCACATCGTTTCAACTTCACTGAAAAAATCACTGCCTGAGCATCTGGATATTTATCTTTAACGGCCTGAGTGATTTTATCAATTTGATTTTCAAAGTTCAATTTTTGAGAACCTTTAGTTAGAATGTTTTCAAGTACTTTGCCAAATTTTTCTTTCCCAATACCTACAGACGAGGCAACTTCCAGAAGATTTTCATCCTCAAAAGAATCGATTACCTTATAAGGTGTTGACCTGACAGGTTTACTCTCAAGAAAGACATACAATCCATTTACTTGGTCAACTTGAGCGTCTCCAATTGAATAGTTTTGAACCGTTGGCTGTTGAGGATTCAAATAGGGATATCCAAAATATACGATTCCTGCCCCAACAATGAAGGCTAGAATATAAGATGTTAGATTGCTTTGAGAATTATTCTGTTTTTTAGTAGTAGCCATAATGAATTAGTTAATATTATATAAAAGTAATTTTAATCTTTGAGTCCGAACTCTTCCCTTACAGCTTCATAATCCCTTAAATCCACTGCTACTCTTGCATTAGGAGGAATTACTACAACCTTGAATTTAACCGTATTACCATAATATATATTAGGATTATCACCTTGACTAGTCGAACTATTTGAAATCCATGTTATCTGTACCTTTCCAATATCTGTATTAAAAGCCATATAATAGTTTGACTCAAGTTTACTATACTGTGTATAAGGCAACGCTCTCCATGTATCATCTCCTGCATTGCAATATACCATCACAGCAGCCTCATCTTTATTTGAGCTGGTCAGCTCAGAGACTGCAATATCATAATAATATTCAGGGGAACTATATTCCCATTTCGAAGCTACAGTAACAGAAGAAGTAACATTAGCTGGACTTGGGGTATCTTTTTTTCCACAGCCATTAAATAATGATATAATTGCAGCA
Organism: uncultured Cytophagales bacterium; assembly: GCA_945957555.1. Lineage (GTDB taxonomy): Bacteria > Bacteroidota > Bacteroidia > Cytophagales > UBA9547 > CAMFLX01. Next base: position 2,086 of record CAMFLX010000310.1, on the reverse strand, counting down.
CTCAGAATAGTTACTTTAGAAATTTGTATTATTTTATTCATTATAGTTATATTTCATCTTGATTGTGAAGGAATTGGTGTTTTTACAGATCCAGGAATATGCCCATCGCCACTAAAGTTTTTATCAATATATGAGTATGCAAGGTATCCTAATATTGCCGCAATTGTTCCTATAATGATTTTCATCAACCACTTAGAGCTATTCCTTTTGGAATTTACATTTTGAGTGTTGTTACTATTGAACGAGTCCTTATTATTCGAATGATTCACACTGTTATTGTTATTCGAATTTTGGTTGATTACAACATGTTTGGCATCACCAATATGAATGCCTTGAGAGGGTACTTCCTCCTTTTTCTTTGCTGCCATGTTTTAAAGTTTAATAATTATAAAATTTAGTTTACTTGAATTTATATGAGTCCATACTCATATGTGTTTAGTTTAAATATATTGAACAGTTTAAAATGTCTATGCCATCAAAAAGGGATGGCTCCTTGGTTTATGTTTCGGTCAGTGTGCCACAGACCGAAACAATCCCCCTACCTTTTTTACCAAACCATGACCTTCGTCTACACCCCTTTGGGAAACTTCCAGAAGGTTTTGTTGTTGAGGGTGTTCTTCTTTAAGTTGCGGTCTTCAGGGCTTGCCCCGCTTTTAATAAGCTGAAAGATATCGTTAATGAGCGGTGCAGTGGCTGCAAAGTAGCCATGGCCCAAAAGGTCGGTGTCTACCCCAGAGGCATCCACGGTGTCTATACCCTCTACGATCACCATGGCCTCACCCGACTGCCCAGCCCTCAATATATTGTTATGAAGTGCACGAGAAGCCTTCAAAGCTTTGTCCTTACTAGAAGCATAGAGCGTAGCGCGCTTGCAAGTCTTGCTGAGCACAGGGGCCACATCCCTAATAAAGATCTCTGAGTCTATATCTGGTGCCGCCAATATGATCTGGTTAAACAGATGTGGGTTTTCAGGATGTAAAGTCTTGAGTTCTTTGAGCATATCGCCAAGGGCTCTATTGCCCATGCTGTGTGAAATAATGTGTAGGCGCTGCACACCAGAGGCAATGATGCCTTTAATGAAGTTCGTAAAATTGGGCACCGTCCACCTTACGTTGTCCTCGTCGCCCGTGTAGCCCTTTACGGTTCCATGCGAAGGCCAAGAGTACATGATCGGCGCGCCATCAAAACCCAAATCGTAGGCCATTTGTCCTGCACGCCATGCGGCTTCGGCAAACTCCACATTATACCCATGAATGAACACAAAGGCATCTTTTTCCTTGGAGGCGGCGATCTTTTGACTCAGTTGTCCATAAAATGCAGCCTCGCTTTGGGGCTCGAGCTTTAGGATCATCACATCTTTGTCCGGGTTTTCCTTAAATCGCAGCTTCCACCACTTGGGTCTGGGCACATCGCCAAACTTTTTGTTAGCAGGAATATTCACCGTACAGGTACCCAACTCTAGGGCACCACGGTCTTTGCCATAATAAGAATTGAAATCTGCATTGCCCGTCCTTTTGCGATCGGTACCATAGAAAACCGTTACCTTGAAGTTCTGCTCCGTTTCTGCAGCTATTTCCATCAGGTCATTGACCAAGGCCCCTCCATTGTTTTTGAGCGTTTGAGGCTTAAAGGCATTTTTGAGATGGGTCGCTGGCGTCTCTCCAGGCTTGGCCTTCACATGCAGCGACTCAAAAGGCTTATGCGTTGGCAAGTGGCTATCGTCTGCACCATCCTGCACATCGCTGAGGGTCTCGTCTGTACCATTCAGGCGATGTTCCCACAAGGCCTTGTCGCTGATGATTAATGAGGCATCAGCAGTGCAAGCCTCCAAGGTATCATATACCTTGCTGCTCAGCACGATTTCTTGATCGATCATTCCTATAAAATGGATAGGATCGTTATCGAAAATAATAAGTTTAAGAATATGTTTCATGTGCTCGTGTGCTTACCATACTAATGGCAGTTTGTGTACAATGATCTATAGGAGGCAGAGCAAGCCATAGCAAGTCATGCCCCTATGTGAAAGGCCAAATAAACAAATAAAACCTTAAAAAATGATCGGACTTTCTTGTCTGCAGGGTACCAA
>CAMFLX010000309.1 GCA_945957555.1 uncultured Cytophagales bacterium | reverse complement strand
GACTTTAACAATGATAACAACTTAGATATGGTTAGCGACTTTGGTGATGATGGATTCAGAGTTCTTTCATTAATTAAAAATAAGTTTGTTATGAAAAAAGATTTTTATTTAAAAACAAAATGTATTGAGAAAGAGGGATTGGGGATTTCGTATTGTTTATATTTAATTGATATAAAAGAATCACACTGGTATTTTGATTTAAGAAATATATGGAAATCTTTCATTAAATAATAAGGTCATTCATACGGTCAAATTTTCATTAGAGGGAAGGATAAAAGATTTTGTACAACTAAAAACTGTTTTTGTTTTTATATTGAATATTAAGAAATGATGAAGGATAGACTGGGGTTAATCAATGTAGAAGAATGTGATGAATAGAATTTTGTTTTATAATAAACCACCTTGTATAAGAGATAGCCTTCTATAATATTGCCTCCCCCAAAAGAAAAAAGGTTAAAGGAAGGGGATGGATCTCAGTAATACATTTGATCCAGAATGGTAGGCCTATGAAGTTTTTGGATTGTCTATTTTACCTAGGGAATCCATTTTGTCTCTTCGATACCGTTTTTGAGGCAATGGTATCTGGCCCATACAAAGAGCAGATCAGAAAGCCTATTGAGATATTTAAGAATTTGTTCGTTTTGTGGAATACTAGTATGGAGTGCAATCACGGTTCTTTCAGCTCTTCTGCAAACAGCTCTACTGATATGAAGATAGCTACAAGTCATATCTCCGTTAGGGAGTATAAAATGTGTCATTTTGGGCAACTCAGTTTCCATTTGGTCGATCCATAGTTCCAAAAATTCTACATCTTGAGCACTGATTTCAGGAATTTTGTATTTGCCAGCAATTTCTACAGCCAGTTGGGAACCTATGACAAATAAATCACTTTGAATTTTAGTGAGAGACTCCTTAAATGAGTGTACTTGCGCCTGTACCAGTCCCAAGTGTGCGTTCAGTTCGTCTACTTCACCTATCGCACAGATTCTTAAGTCTGCTTTAGAGTACCTATGAGGGCCTAATATAGAGGTCTCTCCTGTGTCCCCCTTTTTTGTGTAGATTTTCATGTAAGTCTAGTTTACTATAAAGATTTACTACCACTGAAATCCTTCATTTTGTTTGTTAACAGCTTCAGTGTATTTTTTCATGAACTCATTGTATTCCTCGGTACTTAGTTCATGTTTAAGCTCTTCCAATTGTTTATCGACAAAGGCTCCCAGACCCTTGGGTACCGAAAGCAAACACAGTTTCATTTTGACTTGCGAATTAAAGTTGTTGATTGTAATGGCGTTAGCACACACTTCGTAGGCTTTATCAATGTTACCTCTCGATTCATAATAGGAGATCGCAAATAGCAGCGCATCAGTGTACAAAGGAAGGGACTCCAGCATTTTACCCATATAGGCTTTTACTTTGCTGGTATCTCCTTTACCTGCAAAGGCCAAGACTCTGAAATAATTTTTCAAAGCCTGATCCTCAACATTGAGTTTGGTCTGGTCTATATTTTTAAGGATTTCATCGTAGTTTTTATCGTTCAAAAGGATAAATAGTGCGTTAAGATTGGCCTTGTAGCTCATTTGTGCCACATTGAGTCCGTTGAGATTGATTGATTTTGCCAATTCGAAATCTTTTCGGTCTATGAGCTCTGTTTGTACCAAGAGATAAGCCGTAAGCTGTAGCCCTTTGTCCGTAATTGAGTTCGCAAGCTTGAGTAGTTCTGAGCTTGACAGTCTTTTTTTATTGATGTTAAGGTATTTGATGAGTTCTTCCGCGTTGGTAGGAATAGGAGCGTTGACATATTGATTGATCTCCTTAGTAAATCCACGCACCGAAGACTCAGTGCTGTTGATAAGTTTTTCGGAGTAGGCGATGAGCTCGTCTTTGTTCTTTTTTTCTACCAGAGCAATGAGTGCGTTCATGCCTCCCACTGGGTTACGGTCTTCATAGCTTTCGTTAAAATATTCAAAAGCCTTGTCAGCTTGTTTTTGAACTAGTGTCATAATCCCCAAGGTATTTGCATAGCTGCTGGCATTGTCAGGGTAGAAGTTTTTGAGTCGGTAGATATCTGTCATGGCAGTGTTCACTTCCTGCCTTGCAAATGCATACAGTGCATTAGCGTAAGTCAACTGTTCTGTATACTGGTGGAGGGTACTGTCTTTTTGAAGTAAGAACCTAGTATTGGGATTTAATAGCGCAGTATCCTTGTTATAAATATCATTACTGATGAAGTTCACCTGGTAGATCCAGAATTCATCTTTCTCTTTCACATCAGTATACTTGGCTTTGTAAGGCATCTGCTTGAGATTGTGATATGCCAGTTGATTGATCGCTAAAGGTGTGTGTGTGCTTTCCAAGGTTAAAGAACTATCTGCAAGATCAAAACCGTTATTGATCGCCAAGCTGATTTTGTTCGTTTTAGCAATAAAAGAGCAATCGGTATTTTGTTCTGCAAGTGCATAGTAATAATATGCAGAATCTGGGAGTTTGGTTTTCGCAAATATATTACCCAGATCTAGATAAAGTTGCGCATGTTTTGGATACTTAGCCAGCCCCTCTTTGAGCACCGAAAGAGACATGAAAAAGTTGCCTTCTTTTTCATATAAGTAAGCCTCGTTGGCATACGATTGTGGACAATCGAAACTGATGTGCAAATTGCTATAATATTTGATAGCCTCCTCGTTTTTTTCGTAGGCTTCTGAGATCGCCGCCATGCCAAGTGTTCTTTTGAAATCAAACTCTTTGTTTTCGGCTACCTTGTTATAATATTGTGTAGCCAAAGGGTAGTTCCGCTCGTGCATGTATACATCTGCGATATTGGAATAGTAACCAGCGAATAAGTAATCCAGCGCAAGGTTATAATTGGTTGAAATCAATCCAACGAAAATCATTAATCCACCTAACCTAATGTAGTGTATGGGCCCCTTGGAGGTTCTCAATACCGCATCGTGTACGGGCAGGTTTTTGTTGAGATCAACGGTATAAGCATATAATACATAGATGATGAATATAAAACCTATACCAAAATGACTGAATAATATAACCTCTCGTATGGCTCTAATGATGGAGAGATTACTAGTAGCATGTGCATAGCCTATCGTAGCCCAAGTGAGTGAAGCTAATAATAGATAAAAAAAGGCGCCAAAGGGTTGAAAGGGAATGACACTGCCTGTGGCTTCAAGTCGTCTGCGGTATACCCAAAAACCTGCCAAGGTGGCAAGACCCAGCATGAGGTATTCATCAAAATAAAACAAATCCCAATCAATAACACCTAACCTGCGCAACAAAGTGAGAAGAATGTTGGCGATATAGAGGATGCTTATTCCCATAAAGTTGTAGGTATTGGATCTGGGATTCACACTCTTGGAGATGGTAGTAAAGTACAGAAACATGAACTCAACGTCGAAAGCTACCAAAATAATAAAAACTAAGGTGACAAACAGCGGTGCAAAAAGTCCGTAGTTGGTAAGGTACAGTTGTTGATTTTGTATGCTAGAGCCGTTTGCTATGATGAGTGCATAGGCCGTGAACAACATAAAATAACTCAAGAGTCTTACGATAAAGGTGGTCTCTGTTCTTTTGAAATGAAAAAATACGTTGAGCCCCACCGAAGATAGGAGTACAAACAGCACAAACATGTTTCGAACATCTCCATATACCATAAATAAGTCTAGGCGCAAGCCTGCAATGCTCACGATGATGAGTGTATTGGCCAAATAGTACCACCAGCTTTTGAAATAACTAATAACCGTGAACAAAAACACATAAATGATCATCATGATGATGCAAAAGAAATTCACAGCATCGAAGTTGACAAGTAGGGTAGAGGCCCTATAGTTTTGAGTGACATAATAGGCGTAATTCTCTATGGGAATAGAAAATATGCCTCCACTGATGTCAAAGATAGAATAAGCCTTTTTGTCAATATAATTGATGGTCTGCCAAGGGATGATGCTCTCAAAAGGATGTGTGTATCCATATGAAAAAAACACTGCCGATGCTATAAATACAACCAGAAGAAAAAAATAGATACCTTTAAATAGAGGATTCCAGTCCTTCCAAAATAGAACTTCTTTGAACATAATATGCCTAAAAAATTAGAAAGAAAAAATGTGAAAAAAAGCAGCTATTAAGCTGCTTTTTGAGTATTGAACCTAGATTTGTTAAACTTGTCTTTGGCAAATTGTGCTGTGAGTTTGTATTGTTTTACATCCTCCATACTTGGGATCTCAAACATGATGTCAGTCATAATCGACTCACAGATAGATCTTAAACCCCTTGCACCAAGTTTGTATTCCATGGCTTTTTCCACGATGAAATCCAGCGCTTCTTCTTCAAATTCTAATTTCACTCCTTCCATCTTGAATAGTTTAAGATACTGCTTCACTATGGCGTTTTTCGGCTGTGTCAGAATCATTTTTAAAGTACTCTTGTCAAGCGGTTCCAAGTAAGTAAGTGCAGGAAGCCTTCCCAAAAGCTCTGGAATCAATCCGAATGATCTTAAATCCAATGCTGTAACATAACGTAGAAGGTTCTCTTCATTCACGTCCACCATATTATCGCTTTTGAAGCCCAAAGGTCTAGTATTGATCCTTCTGGATATGTTTCTTTGGATACCTTCAAAAGCCCCTCCACAAATAAACAAGATGTTCTCCGTGTTTACTGCGATCATTTTCTGATCAGGGTGTTTCCTGCCACCTTGTGGAGGTACGTTCACAACCGATCCTTCAAGAAGTTTCAAAAGACCTTGTTGAACACCTTCGCCACTTACATCTCTAGTGATGGACGGATTATCGCTTTTTCTTGATATTTTGTCTATTTCGTCAATGTATACGATCCCCTTTTCGGCAGCTTCCACATCATAGTTAGCCGCTTGTAGTAATCTTGTAAGGATACTTTCAACGTCTTCACCTACATAGCCCGCCTCAGTAAGTACGGTAGCATCAGCAATACAAAAAGGCACTTGAAGTATTTTGGAGATTGTCTTAGCCAAGTAAGTCTTGCCAGTTCCAGTTTCTCCTACCATAATGATGTTAGATTTTTCGATCACTACGTCATCAGCAGTACTTTTTTGGGATAATCTTTTATAATGGTTGTATACAGCAACGGAAAGCACCTTTTTTGCATCATCTTGCCCTACTATATAC
>CAMFLX010000308.1 GCA_945957555.1 uncultured Cytophagales bacterium | reverse complement strand
GTATAAAATCGTGAGGCTGATGCTCCATCATTCCAAAAAGCTGTTGACACTTATTGATGATCGTCTTCCTCTGTCCCCAAGACAAGATCGCAGCCCAAAAGGCAGTTATTTCAATATCTTGTAACTTCGTATATTGATGAGGAATCGAAATTGGGTCGTTAGGTATAAAGTTGGGTTTGCAATATTGTTCATATTTGGAGTCTAGAAAATCTTTGAGTTTATGATCCATCAAGCAAATATATGTTTTTTCGATTAGGTTTAAATTCACAAGAAATATAAAAACTATTGTTGAGCAAAAGTATTATTTTGTGTACAAAACCAGAAATAAGGCAAACAAAAAGATACATACTAAAATTAGATGCAAGAACTAATAGATAAGATTCGCCAAATCGTACAGGTTAATGATGATGAAATAAATCTCATTTCTAACAGTTTCGAAGTACATAACTATGCGGCAAGAGCGTACATACACCAAGCAGGACGTATATGCAAAAAAGTACACTTTATCCAAAAAGGACTCGTAAGGGTTTTTCATTTGCGTGATGAGGAAGAAGTAACCTCCTATCTGGCATGTGACGACGGCTTTGTGTCATCATATTCAAGTTTTATCAACCAAACTTCTGCTTTTGAGAGTATTCAGTGTTTAGAACCGACAATAACATTAGCAATCACCTTTCAGAAAATGCAAGAACTCTATAGGAATGTTCCTTGTTGGGAAAAAGTTGGACGCATACTGGCCGAACAAAACTTTCTATGTGTCTCTGACAGACTTTTAAAACTGCAAACGGTTCCTGCCAAAGAAAAATACCTCAACTTTCTCCAAACGGCCCCTCCAAAAATTGTACAGCGTACTCCATCCATTCATGTGGCTTCATTTTTAGGCATCAAGCCCGAATCACTAAGCAGAATTCGCAAAGAAATCATTTCTTAACATTTATCAAGGTTGAATACCCTCAAAACATTGAATTTTGTGATAAATTATCTTACAAAGTCATGCACCAGAGAGCCATCGCAGAAAATGTGTACCAAATAGCACTACTTCCCAGAAACAGTATCAATTGTTACATCATAGACAACATTTTAGTCGATTCGGGAATTAGAAGTACCTCCAAAACCTTATTAAAAGCTGTTAAAACCCATAATATAAAATCGCATGTGCTTAGCCATGCGCATGCTGACCACCAGGGGGGCAGTAAAATGATTTGCGAAACATTAAAAATCCCTCTATTCTGTAACGAAAAAGAAATCAGTCTTACCGAAACAGGGGATGTGACAAGAGACTATTCCCATCAAAAACACCCTGTAACACTTTTCCAAAAAAAATTCTGGGCAGGAGCTGGTTGTAAAGTTTCGGGTATTCTCAAAGAAGGTGATGAAATGGGCAGCTTTACTGTCATAGAAACCCCTGGACACTCTGAAGGGCATATTTCCTTTTTTCGGGAACGCGATAAACTATTGATCGTTGGTGATACTCTTGTAAACATGAACCTAATTAGCACGTTTGTTGGTTTAAGCCAACCACCTGACCTTTTCACGCTTAATAAACAACAAAATATTATTTCAATACAGAAACTTGCAAGTCTAAAACCCAAAATCTTATGTTTTGGTCATGGTCCAGTACTAAGAAATAAAGGAGAATTGGAAAAATTTATCGAACGATTATCTGCTTGAAAATCTGCACAGAGCTCTTCTTTTAAGAGCAGTACATTGTGCCAACACCCTCATCCGCTTGCCTTGTTTAAGTGAAAAATATTATTTGCAATATTATAAAACAAAGTTTTATTGAAATAAAATTAATTTGTTAATTTTGGACGCGTTAATTTTAAAAATTAAAAACTATTTAAATCATGTCAATTCAAAAAATAAAGGTAGCCAACCCAGTTGTTGAACTTGATGGCGACGAAATGACCCGAATCATTTGGAAGTTTATCAAAGATAAATTGATCCTCCCTTATCTAGACTTAGATATCAAATATTATGATTTGGGCGTTGAGTATCGTGATCAAACCAACGATCAGGTAACTATTGATGCTGCTAATGCCATTAAACAATATGGAGTGGGTATCAAGTGTGCTACCATTACTCCAGACGAACAACGCGTGGAAGAGTTCAAACTTAAGCAAATGTGGAAGTCTCCAAACGGAACCATCCGTAACATCCTTGATGGTACTGTGTTCCGTGAGCCAATCGTTTGTAAAAACGTACCTCGTTTGGTGACTACTTGGACAGATCCTATCATTGTAGGTCGTCACGCATTTGGTGACCAATACCGTGCTACTGACTTTGTAGTACCTGGTAAAGGTAAATTGACCATGAAGTTTGAAGGTGAAGACGGTAAAGTAATCGAACACGAAGTGTATAAATTCCAAGGTGCTGGTGTAGCTATGGGTATGTACAACATCGATGAGTCAATCAGAGGTTTTGCCCGTGCATGTATGAACCTTGGTGTTCAAAAAGGATGGCCAGTATACTTGTCTACCAAAAACACCATCTTGAAAAAATACGATGGTCGCTTCAAAGATATCTTCCAAGAAGTATATGAAAACGAATTCAAAGGTAAGGTAGAATACGAACACAGACTGATCGACGACATGGTTGCTTCTGCAATGAAATGGAGCGGTAAATTTATCTGGGCTTGTAAAAACTACGATGGTGACGTTCAGTCTGATTCTGTAGCACAAGGATTTGGTTCTTTGGGCTTGATGACATCTGTATTGATCACTCCGGACGGTAAAGTAATGGAAGCTGAGGCTGCTCACGGTACGGTGACACGTCACTACAGAGAGCACCAAAAAGGCAACCCAACTTCTACTAACCCTATTGCGTCTATCTTCGCATGGACAAGAGGTTTGGCCTTCCGTGGTAAGTTGGACAACAACCAAGATTTGATCAAATTTGCGAATGCACTTGAAGAAGTTTGCGTGGAGACTGTGGAGTCTGGCAAAATGACCAAAGACTTAGCAGTTTGTATCCATGGCAACAAATTGAACCACGGTGAGCACTACTTATACACTGAGGAGTTCTTGGATGCTATCGACAAAAACTTGCAGGCTAAATTGTCTAAGTAATAGACACAGGAGTCAAGATATAAGAATCAAGACAAGTGTTAAATCAAATCCTCGTAGCAATACGAGGATTTTTTTTGACCCACCATATAACCATCTACCATCTGGACTCATCAATATATAAATCATCTCTAAAAGACCTTTGATCCATCATTATCCAAACAATTGTATATATTTCTAAAAATAATCGAATAGTACCGAAGGTTCCTGCAAAGCACTTGCGTCTAAAAACAAAACAAGGAAGATTTTGAACAGTGATTCAACTTTTATAACGGGCCTCAAAAACCAAGATAGTAAAGCTTATACTGATTTTGTAAAAAGCTACTCCAGCAAGGTATACAATACCTCTCTGGGCATTTTACAAAACAAAGAAGACGCAGAGGAGGTGGCACAAGATGTTTTCATTAAGATCTTTCAGTCCATACAGCAGTTCGACGGTAAGTCCTCCTTGAGCACTTGGGTCTACAGAATCACTGTTAACAAATCATTAGATGCTCTGAGAAGTAAAAAAAGAAAAAGTCCGTGGTCGGTATTTGTCAACTTCTTTGGCGACAATGGAGAGCTACAGCACAATGCAGTAGATTTCGTACACCCTGGGGTTATTATGGAGCAGCGAGAACATGCTTCACAGCTTTTCAAAGCCATAGAGAAGCTTCCCGAACGCCAAAAGGCGGTATTTGTACTCCATAAAGTGGAGGAATTGAGTTATCAAGAAATCGCGGATGCACTAGAACTTTCACTATCGGCGGTTGACTCACTGATGAGTAGAGCGAGAACGAATTTGAAACAATATTTAACACCCATAAAAGATACTTGATCAAAGCTTAGGTACATCTCTAAAACAAATTTTTAAACATATAAATAATGAATGACAAAGATCTACATAACATTCTCAACAGTCTGGACGGCATCAAAAAAGCCGATCCACCTGAATACTTTGAGCACAAAGTCATGAACCGCTGGTATGCTAAGGTGGCCTCTGAGCCTATATTAATGCGATACCGATATTGGGCAGCAGCGAGCCTGATAGGTTTTACTTTGCTAAACGGACTGGCACTTTACGCCTTGAACACGAACACAGAAAGCAGTGAAGGCATTAGTAGCACTACTGCCGAAAAACAGTTCACAGAAGCATATAGTCTTGTAAAAACATCCGATTATTACACCTTTAACGACACTCAAAATGAAACAACTCCTTAACAACAAATGGGCTTGGGCAGTAGCTATCCTCGTCCTTCTAAATATTGCTTCGCTCAGCACCGTGTGGGCAGTGAGCTGCAATAGGATGAGAAAACATGGTTTCCGTGGCCACGAACGAGGGCACTTCATACACAAAGGCATGGGCGATTTTCTAAGCCAAGAACTTCAACTGAACGAAACGCAGGAAAAGGCCTTTGAAGAACTCAGGCAAGAACATTTTAAAAGTCTGGACAGTGCTTTCGGGAAGATGCAAAAGCTGCGTGCAGAACTGGTGCAAAACCTAGGCAAAACAGAAACAGAGGTGAACCCCATATTCTTGGAAATAGCAGCTCAGGAAGCCGAGATACAAAGGATCACCTTCGCGCATTTCAACAAAATGTATGCACTCTGTAACGATGCTCAAAAGAAATTACTCAAAGAGAAACTGGTAGCGATTACCTCAAGAAAAGGCGGTGGCTTTATGAGCCGTGGACCACGCCTCCACGGCATGCATCACACAATGCCAAATCCTCCAACGCAGGATGAGGGCGAAGACGAACTGCCACCGCCACCGAACAGATAGTAATCTGGCATGTTAAAAAAAGTTTAAATGGTTTAAAGCTTAGTATTAATTTTTCATTCGGGTATGGAAAAGAGAGGGATTTTTAATCCCTCTTTTTGTTTGTGTAAGAAATCACGATTCACGTTGCCATCAGTGACCTCGCCCACCGCCCATGTCTTGTCTCCACTGACACATACTCTCACACATGTCTTGTACACACTTACATATACCCCCAAACTCAATAAACATCAGTAATGACCTATAGAAATGACCCAAATACACCCCACTGTTCATTAATTTAACCTGAATTCGGGATAAGGAATTGTTTATGAGCCGACGCACTGTGGGC
>CAMFLX010000307.1 GCA_945957555.1 uncultured Cytophagales bacterium | reverse complement strand
CTCCAACCATGTATGATCTGGAATGTTCTGCATTATCACAAATTTAGTCATTCTGTTCATACCAAAATCTAAAATTAATCACCCAAGATTTTGAAAAACAATTTAACCCATAGTAGTTATTGGTTATGTATATTATATCATTTAGTTGTTTTGTAGGGAGAGATGGACAGTTCATGCGTTATGTTCACTATCGTCCAAAATATACATTTTGTATATTTTAAAAAACGGACACATTGTTCAATACTTGGACTATTTATCCCCTAAGTTTACGCTAATGGGATGCCGCAGTACATTATCCCTAAATTCAGTCTTCTGCTCTTTATACAATATGGCCTTTAAAGCCCTGAATAACCAGAGCCTTTTTATATCTTCATTTTTTTGTATTTATTTCTTAGATAATACCGGCTCTACCTTATAGCCTTTAGATTTGAGACCTTCTATAAGACCTGTCTTCCCTACCAAGTGTAAGGCTCCTACCGCCACTAACGCGGTCTTATTAGATTCTACTATGTATTTGTCCACACGCTCCACCATGATCTTGTTGCGTGTCTCTATCAGTGGGCCTCTAAGGGCCTCCATAGTTTCCTTCATCTTGGGATCATTGATCATTTTAACAATCCCTTTCAAGTCTTCATTCTTGTAGAGCCTCTCCAGCTCCTCTTTCATACGTTTACTATCGTGGTACAAATCTACAGTCTCCATCAAAGACTCCACCGACTCTTCCATCGAAATCGCCTTCAAAGCCTTGGTTTGCTCCTCTGCAGTCTCCAAAGCTTTCACTTCAACCTTATGAGCAAGCGCATATTGCTCAATATACTGGTCTACTGCAGCTTTACTAGTATCTTGCTCTACAGCAAGGTCATCAAATGTCTCCAAGACCAAGGAAACCATAAGCGGGTGCATTTGATCTAAGCCAACATACATATCGCCCATTTTACTTTTTGCAAAAACTACATATCGCTCGTACTCTTCTTTTTTAAGTAAGGTCTGTAAACTGGTTCCTGCAGGCAAGATAAATTGCGACATTAGCAATTGGGAGGCATTACTCATTTCATTTTGATCCAACTCCACGTACACCCTATCCACGTCTTTGATCTTCACATCCAGCGAATCGTTGTAGTCATCATGCGTTATTTTTTTACTATGGTAGGTGCCATATAAATAAGAAGGCTTTTGTCCTTTCTTATAAAATTTCCACAGAAGCGTATTAGCCTCCTGTCCTGATGCAATAAGGCCGAATACGAGGCCTAGGCTAAAAAAATGCTTCTTCATATTTTTGGAAAATTATTTGAGAGTTTACTGATCACAAACAGTGCCAAGAGCTCATTACTGCCATAATTGCCTTTAGAAAAAAACTCAGTACCTTTATATTCATCACAAAAACGTCTCATGGTCGATATAGCCACATTCAGACAAATCGCAAGTTCTCTGCCCAATGTCGAAGAATTACCGCATTTCGAGAACACATCGTTCCGAATCAAGAAAAAGATCTTTGCAACCCTTAAAGAAAAAAGCCAGGAGGCTTGCGTAAAGCTCTCAGAAATAGATCAATCTGTATTTTGCACCTTTGACAAAACCGTGATCTATCCTGTAAACAACAAATGGGGCAAGCAGGGCTGGACACTTGTAAACCTCAGCAAAATAGAACTGGACACCCTCACTGACCTATTGAACACCGCTTACAATGAGGTACTCAACAAAACTTCTAAAAGTAAAAAAACATAGAAAGACTTCTCTCTCCAATAATACGCCCAGTGCAAGGAATTAAGTGTCTATTTATAGTGTTATACCTTCGCAAAGGAATCTTTACCCACATATTTTGGGTTTTAGCATTCAATTAACGAACTTTGCACAAATCTTTTGAGATATGATTGAATTGCCAGTAGTAGAATCCAACTCTTCCAATCGCCCCAAAAAACCTGATTGGCTCAGGGTAAAGCTTCCCATAGGTCAAGAATTTGCCAACGTTCGTAAAATAGTGGACGAGAACAAATTACACACGATCTGCCAAAGTGGCAATTGTCCCAATATGGGCGAATGCTGGGGAGCAGGTACAGCAACGTTTATGATTCTCGGCAATGTATGTACAAGAAGTTGTACTTTCTGTGCGGTAGCTACTGGAAAGCCCAACGAATACGATACTGATGAGCCACGCAGGGTAGCTGAGGCGATTCAATTGATGAAAGTAAAACATGCTGTACTCACTTCAGTAAACAGAGATGAGCTGAAAGACAGAGGCGCGGCGATCTGGCACGAAACCGTAAAACTGATCAAAGAAACAAGTCCACAAACCACCATAGAAACTTTGATTCCTGATGTTAAAGGAAACTGGGATGCACTCATCACCATGATTTCTCCAGGCCAAGAAGTCGTTTCTCATAATATGGAAACCGTGGGTAGACTCTACAGAATGGTTCGCCCTCAAGCGAAATACGAAAGAAGTTTAGAGCAGATCAAACGTACCAAAGAATACGGAAAAAGAACCAAATCAGGGATTATGTTGGGCTTGGGAGAAACTGATGATGAACTCTACAAAGCAATGGATGACTTGGTTGAAAATGGTTTAGACGTGCTTACCCTCGGTCAATATCTTCAGCCTACGAAAATGCACTTAGCAGTACATGAATTCATCCATCCTGACAAATTTGCGCACTACAAAGAAGTTGGTCTTAAAAAGGGAATACAATATGTGGAATCTGGGCCTTTGGTGAGGTCCTCCTATCACGCAGAAAAACATATCTAATAAAAAAGTCCTCGCAAACGAGGACTTTTTTATTTATCTGAGCATACCCACTGCCTTGTGTAAGGCTTTGATGAATACATCTATCTCTTCAAAAGTATTGTAAAAGGCAAATGATGCCCTTGTAGTTCCTAGAATCCCAAAGCGAGACATCAGAGGCTGCGTACAATGGTGGCCCGTACGTACAGCGATGCCTTCCCGATCTAAAATAATAGCCAAATCCTGATGGTGTACACCTTCAATCACAAATGAGGCTATACTTACTTTATGTTCCGCAGTTCCAATGATCCGCAAGCCATCAATCGTCAACAATTGTTCTGTGGCATACTTGAGCAATGCATCTTCATGCGCAGCCATATTGGTTTTGCCAATTTTTTCGATGTATTCAAATGCAGCCTTGAGCGCTACCGTATCAGCAATATTGGGTGTACCCGCTTCAAACTTATAAGGTAGCTCATTATAGGTCGTTTTCTCGAAAGAAACGTCTTTAATCATCTCTCCCCCACCTTGGTATGGAGGCATTTTGTCCAACAGCTCCTTTTTACCATATAAAGCTCCAATACCTGTGGGTCCGTAAAGCTTATGTGCCGAAAAGGCATAAAACTCACAGTCTAGAGCCTGCACATCTATATCAAAATGTGAACTTGCCTGAGCGCCATCAAGCATTACTGGAATGTTAAACTTATGGGCCGCCTCAATGATTTCTTTCACGGGATTAATCGTACCTAAAGCATTAGACACATGCACTACAGAGACCAGTTTAACTTTTGGAGAAAGCAACTTCAGGTATTCCTCAAAAATGATCTCGCCTTTATCGTTAATAGGAATGACCTTAAGCTTGGCATTACGTTGCTCACAAAGCATCTGCCAAGGTACAATGTTGGAGTGATGCTCCATCGTCGAAATCACGATCTCATCTCCTTCATTCACAAAGGCACGACCATAACTATTGGCCACAAGGTTGATCGCCTCCGTAACTCCCCTCGTGAAGATAATCTCTTCTGCATGTTTGGCGTTCAAAAATGCCTTTACCGATTTCCTAGTTTCTTCATAATCATGGGTTGCCTTCTCCGCCAAAGAGTGGATACCCCTATGAATATTTGCATTTTCAGTTTTATAATAATTACTGATGGCTTCAATAACCGACTGAGGCTTTTGAGTAGTCGCCGCATTGTCAAAATAAATCAAGTTTTTACCATGTACCTTTTGTGAAAGGATGGGAAAATCTTTACGAATTTCTTGAACGTCTATTGTACTTTCTAATTTAGCCATAATGTTATAAAAAAATAAGGTTTAAAGTCTAAAGGGTATATACAACAACCTCAAACTTTAAACCTCACACTTAGAAAATCTATTCTATAAGCTATTCAGTTTCGCTTCTGCGAGTGCTTCTAGCTGTACTTTCAATTCTGGAATCGAAATTTTATCCAAAACATCATTTGCAAATGCTCTTGTCAGTAATGCTTTTGCCTGTACTTCACCTATTCCTCTTGCTCTTAGATAAAACAAAGCTGTTTCATCCAGTTGCCCTAAAGTAGCTCCATGAGAACACTTTACGTCATCAGCCCAAATCTCCAGTTGAGGTTTAGTGTTCATTGATGCAGAGTTACTTAAGAGAACGTTTTTGTTAGACTGGAAAGCCTCAGTTTTTTGGGCATCCTGCCTTACAAAAATCTTACCATTAAATACCCCTTTACCATTACCACCTAACACTCCTTTGTACAATTCATTACTTTGAGAGTGAGGTTTCAAATGATCAACTACGGTATGGTTATCTACATGCATATCATTACTTACAAGGTACAAACCGCTCATATTACCTGTACAGTTTTGATCGTCTAAACGGAAATGCAAGTTATTTCTTACCAACGTACCGTCTAAAGTAGCAGTAAAGTACGTTACGACACTATCACCCAATTGGTAGATTTCGGTGGTTTCTACCTGATAGCTCTCCCCTTGATTATCTTGAATCTTATAACACTCTACTTGTGCATTCTTATCAACCACAACTTCTGTGATAGCGTTGGTAAAAGAAGGCTGATCACCCACCGTACGATAGGTCTCTACGATCTTAAGAGAGCTACTTTTGCCAACAATGACCAAATTTCTGGGTTGATAAAACACACTGTTAGCCACTGCATCCGTAATAAAGTAAACATACAATACTTCCTCAACAACCTTATTACTAGGAACGTGTATAAATGCCCCTTCGGTAATATCAGAAGTATTTAATGCAGAAAAAGCTTCTTGGTTTGTTTGCACATATTTACCAATATGTTGAGACACGAGCTCTTTGTTTTCCTTTAACGCAATACTTAAGGGTTTCACAGTAAGTATATCTACAGAACTCACAATACGTGAAAGGTCTGCTCTATACTTACCATTTACAAATACCAAACGATTTGCCTGACCTTCCTCAAAAAACAATTTTTGAAAGTCCTGAGACTTCAGTTGAGACTCATATTGTATATTAAAGCTTTTTTTGATGAGTGGCGCTACACTGGTGTAT
>CAMFLX010000306.1 GCA_945957555.1 uncultured Cytophagales bacterium | reverse complement strand
AACTGTAACTTCGAATTAAAGAATTTATAGTATTAGAGAATTTACTTTTTTTGAAAAACGGAACCTTTGCCATACTTATTGATTTTATGTTTATTTAATTTAATGGAGAGTTTATCAAGACTCCATTTTCCTATGTAGCAACGACCAGCAGCATTGTTTGGGAAGGCTGTATTCCTGTCTTTGCAGATATAGATCCCCAAACCTTTAACATAGATCCCAATTCTATAGAGAAATCCATAACACCAAATACAAGTGGGATACTCGCTACACATGTATTTGGAAACCCTTGCGATATTGATGCCATCGATAAAATTGCAAAAAAATACAACCTAAAGGTTATTTATGATGCAGCACATTGTTTCGGCACAAAATATAAAGGGAAATCCGTTTTTTCATATGGTCATATTAGTACTACGAGTTTTCACGCCACTAAATTGTTTCATAGTATAGAAGGAGGAGCTATCATTACTAATGATCCAGAACTTACTAAAAAAATGTCTTTTTTAAGAAACTTTGGACATAGCGGCCCAGAGTCCTTTGAATGTGTGGGCATCAATGGTAAAAACTCAGAGTTTCATGCCGCAATGGGTTTGGCTAATATTAAATATATAGATTCAATACTAGCAAAAAGAAAACATGACTATGAATACTATCTTGAGCGAATTAAAACATTAAATGTTCAATTTTTAAAAATCACTCCAGACACGGATTTTAACTATTCGTATTTACCGATTGTTTTTGAAAATGAATCCCAAATGTTGAAAATCAAACAAACTCTAGCTGATAATTGGATTTATTGCAGACGCTATTTTTACCCCTCATTAACTGCTTTAAATTATGTTGGAGATCAGAATACGCCCATTTCTGATGATATTTCTAAAAGAATCATGTGTTTACCAATGTTTTTTGATCTATCAAAGGAAGAAATAGATTTTATAAGTAGATTAATGTTAAGGGTTCAAAACAATTGACTATGAGTGTGTTGGCAATTATGCAGCCTTATTTGTTTCCATATATTGGTTATTTTCAGTTGATTTCTGCTGTTGATAAATTTGTGATATACGACGATGTTAATTTTATAAATAAAGGCTGGATCAATAGAAATAACATTTTGGTAAATGGTAAAGCAAATTTATTTTCAATGCCCTTGATAGAAGCAAGTCAAAACAAATTAATACGTGAAATAAATATAGCTGATGACGTAAAATGGAATGAAAAGTTCTTAAGAACTCTTGAAATGTGCTATAAAAAAGCACCACATTTTTCAGATACCATTCCCATGATTTCAGAGATCATGCTCTCTAAGGAATATTCTTTGACAAAAAGAATATATCAAAGTTTACAAATCATTTGTAATTATTTGGACATTCATACAATTTTGGAGCCTACTTCTGTTGTTTACAATAATCAATACCTAAAGGCACAGCATAGAATCCTAGATATTTGTAAACAAGAAGGGGTAAATCAATACATAAATCCAATTGGGGGGATGGAAATATATTCAAAAGAGTTATTTGCCGAAAATGATATTAAGCTTAATTTCATTAAGAGTAATCCCATATTATATAAACAATTTGGCAATGAGTTTACCCCATGGTTATCTATAATTGATGTATTAATGTTTAATACAAAGGCAGATATTAAAAAAATGTTATTACAATATGAGCTTGTCTGAACACGAAAAATTCAATAAATCGGTGGTAGAGCATTATGAAAAATGTCTCGAAACCTACGGTGATACTCATAAGGGGGTTGATTGGCCAAAAGAGCAGGACGTAAATACGAGGTATCAGGTCATGTTGGATTTGATATATTTCAAGAAAGACCAATCTGAAAAATTAAGTCTATTAGATTTTGGATGTGGAGCGTCTCATTTGTATGAATACATGCAAAAACTCGAGTTTTCGAATTTAAAATATAGTGGTCTAGACATTTCAGATAAATTTATTACTTTGAGTAAATCCAAATTCCCTAATAATCAATATTATAATTTAGATCTCCTAAAAGAAAATTCTAAACTACCCACATTTGATTATGTGGTCATGAATGGGGTATTTACGGAAAAAAGAGAGCTGACATTTGATGAAATGTTCTTATATTTCACTCAGCTCATCACCAAGGTGTATGAAATATCTAATAAAGGTTTTGCTTTTAATGTAATGTCAAAAGCTGTAGAATGGGAGCGATGGGATCTGTTCCATCTACCAACAGACTTACTTATTGATTTTCTCACTAAAAATTTAACAAGAAATTTTATCATCAGAAACGATTACGGCTTGTATGAATATACAGTGTACGTATATAAATAAATTTTATGGCGAAAGTAGTAATATTTGGAATTCAAGATTTTGCAGAACTAGCACATTACTATCTGACCAACGATAGTATCCATGAAGTGGTGGCATTTGCGGTAAATGAGGCATATCTACCTCAGGATCGTTTTTTTAAGGGCTTACCAGTAATGGCATTTGAAAGTATTGAAACCTCTTTTCCTCCAGATGAATATTCTTTTTTCGCACCTATGTCGCCCAAAAAGATGAACATGGTAAGAGCAGAGGTTTATAATAACATAAAGTCAAAGGGTTATAAATTAATAAGTTATATCAGTTCGAAGGCAACAGTTTTTAACAATGAAATAGGAGATAACTGTTTTATTCTTGAAGACAATACCTTGCAGCCTTTTACCAATATTGGAAACAATGTAGTTCTCTGGAGCGGTAATCATATTGGGCATCATGGGCATATTAAAGATCATGTAATGTTCACCTCACATGTAGTCTTGTCTGGACATTGTATCGTAGAGCCTTATAGTTTTTTAGGAGTAAATGCCACAATTAGAGATGGAATCAATTTAGCAGAGGGTACATTAGTGGCTATGGGCGCTTGTGTTTTTAAAAGCACAGAACCTTGGGGAATTTATAAAGGTAATCCCGCTACTAAAGGGAATTTGTCTAGCAAAGAAATCAATTTTTAAAATGAAATGGGTTAAAAAAGGACAAATTTACATTCCTAATCAAAAATACAATTGGAACTATAGTCATGCTCAAGTACCTGTAGTTGAAATGATTAATGAATCTATTTGGAGGATCTACTATTCGTCCCGTAGTATTGAAAATAAAAGTACAATAAGTTATATAGAAGTCGAGGCCGGTAATCCTCAAAATATCATTTATGAACATCATGAGCCTATTTTGCCATTTGGGAAATTAGGGACCTTTGATGATTCTGGTTTAATGCCTTCAAGTATTGTTAACTACAATAACAAAAAGTATTTATATTACATTGGGTGGACCACCAGAGGTACTGTTCCCTACCATAATTCTATTGGCTTAGCCATCAGCCATGACGGCGGAAAAAGTTTTGAAAAGGCATTTGAGGGGCCAGTAATATCAGTAACACACAAAGAACCCTATTTTACAGGTACCTGTTATGTGATGTTAGAAAATAATATATGGAAGGCATGGTACTTGTCTTGTACCAAATGGGAGTTGATCCAAGAGAAAGCAGAACCTTTTTATCATATCAAGTATGCGGAGTCATTAGATGGGATAACCTGGAAAAGAGAGGGTGTTGTGGCGATTGATTATAATGCTCTATCTGAGGGAGGGATCGTTAGCGCCTCTGTTATTAAAGATGGGGAGATATACAAAATGTGGTATGGTTATAGAATGGCTGAAAACTATAGAACAGATTTAAATCAGTCTTATCGGATAGGTTATGCTGAGTCTGAAGATGCCTTGATTTGGCAAAGAAAAGATAATAAAGCCGGTATAAATATATCAGAGGAAGGTTGGGATTCAGGAATGATTTCATATCCCAATGTTATCGTTTATCAAAACAAAAAATATATGTTTTATAACGGAAATGGATTTGGAAAAACAGGTTTTGGGTATGCAATAATGGAAAATAACAATCAATAATTTGGAACAAGTTGCAGTTTGGATGGTTACATATAACCATGAAAGGTATATTGAAGAAGCTATTCTGTCAGTTTTAAATCAAAAAACCAGCTTTGAGGTAAAACTGTTCATCGGAGAAGACAATAGTACAGACAATACAAGGAATATTTGTCTTCAATTGCAAAAGCAAAATCCAGATAAGATTGTATTGTTTTGCAATGAAAAAAATCTAGGTCCTATGCAAAACGCGCTTCAAATATATAAAGCTTGTTTTGAGAGTCCTGCAAAATATGTGGCAATGCTCGAGGGGGACGACTACTGGACAGACCCTCTCAAACTGCAAAAACAGGTGGATTTTATGGAAGCCAATCCTGATTTTGCCATTTGTTACCATAGAATGCAAGTGGTTTATGAAAGTGATCCATCTAAAAATCATTTAACTAATGAAGAGCCAGAGATTACAACTATAGAAGATTTGGCCAAGGATAACTATATCTATACTGCATCATGTTTATTTAGAAATAATCTTTTTGGCCAATTTCCAAGATCCTTTATCACTTCACCATTTGGAGATTATTTTTTACACATGTTAAATGCTCAATTTGGTAAAATAAAATTTTCAAATGATACGATGGGTGTCTATCGCATTCATGATAGGGGGCTTTTTGGATCTAAAACTATCTTACAGAAATATCTTATTTTTATTGAATTTCAGAATATTTTATTGAAAGAAACTAAGAATGAATATAAGTCTCTAATTATTCAATCAATGACAGAAAAATTAGACTATTTATCGTCAGTTTATCAAAATGGTTCAGAGGATGAAATCAGAGAAATTGATAATTGTTCAAATGGAATTTTAATGAACTATATTTTATTAAAAAACAAATATGATATTCTTAAAAATCAGAATTTTATATTAAAAAATCAATTGTCAAGGGATTTTAAATTTTCAACGAGAACTTATCTTCGAAATATTTATTATAAAGTAATTGGGAAATATGTTTTTAAAAATATATAATAATAAGGAAGAGTCCATAAAGGTATATAAGGGAAAAATAAATGGTCTTAGATCATGAAAATATTGTTTATATCACATGACGCCACACGTACAGGAGCCCCCATCTCACTCTTACACATCATAAGATGGTTTAAAAACAATACTGATTATAAATTCATTAACATTTTGGGTCGAGGTGGGCCTTTAGAGGCTGAGTTTAGAGAACTAGGTGAGACCTTTATTTTTGAGGATATTGCAAAAGAACGGATGCCTTGGTTACAATCCATCCTTGGAAAGGATCCTTGGAGAATGTTGTCATATAAATCTTTCCTAAACAAAATTGAAAAATTTGATCCACAACTCATTTATGCGAACTCAGTTGCAAGTGTTGATGTCCTTGTTG
>CAMFLX010000305.1 GCA_945957555.1 uncultured Cytophagales bacterium | reverse complement strand
GCCTTGTAAAGAACAGGCTACTCCCTGAAAAGCCAGAGCTTAGGGACGAGGTCTTAGATTTATATCATTTATTTACGGGTGAATTTTTCGAAACCAAGGTAACTAAGTTTATGTATGCCCAACTCCTAAGCTCCAGAAAGTTTGCATGCAAAGTATTCAAGGAACAGATTTCTTTCTTTGACAAGCTCATTTACACTTTGGGTTACCCATTCTTCAAAAAAGCGCTTTTCAACGAGTATAACCTCAAAGCCAACAGTACTGACGACTATCTGATTGAGATCAAAAAGATCTTTGCTAAAATAGATGCTATGCTCAGCGACGGTCGCAGGTATCTAGTTGGCAACCAATTTACACTTGCAGATCTCTCTTTTGCTGCTATAGCAGCACCTTTAATTCTGCCCGAAGAATTTGGAGGTGTACTACCAGAGATCTACGAAGTACCTGATGCTTATAGAAAGGACGTGATCGCAATGCGTGCCACTCCAGCGGGACAATATGTGCTGAGATTGTACCAAGAAGATAGGCCAGTCATGCTGCCTCAGTCTCAAATACCCAAAGAACCTGGATTGATAGGCAAGTTAATAGGACGAGTACTCATATCACTTAAGAAAGGGCAATCGGGCTTATTTTACTCACTACAAAAACATTTCCCAATCCTCAAGGTGCCATTCCTCAAAATTGTCTTGGTTACCAAGAACGATTTGTTGGTCGAAATGATGAGTAGAGACGAGGACTTTACTGTGGAGGAAATCAATTCTAAAAGAATGGCAGACCAAAAAGGAGCCTTCTTCTTGGGTATGGACCGCAACAACCCCCAGTTTGACAGAGAGCGGGATTTTGTGCGCAAGGCTACCAAAAGGGAGGACCTGGAACTGATCAGGTCTTTCATTAGAGCCTCATCAGAAGAAATCATTAAAAACGCACAAGCCTATGGCAAGCTTGATGTAGCCAATAGTTATTGTAAAGTCGTTATCGTACGATTGATTGCCTACTATTTTGGTGTATCAGCACCTACTGAAACCATCATGAAAAAATGGCTAAGAGATCTGTTTTTTGACTTGTTCCTAAACCTAGCTAACAACAAAAAGAAACATGAACTCGCTCTCAAAGCGGCTAATGAAAGAAGGGATTGGCTCATACAGATCATCAAAGATCGTAGACAAGACCTCAAAGATGGCAAAACACTAGACGACAACATCTTCAACCGACTGATCATCATGTCACAGCAGCCTGGCTACGAATGGGTAGATGAAGATGTGCTCCAGAGAAATATAGGAGGCTTGATCACGGGTATCTTAGAAACGACCAACAAAGCCGTCATCTTGGTTTTGGACGAATTGTTTAACAAACCTGATGCTCTAAAGGGAGCAATTGAAGTAGCCAACTCTGGAGATATGGTTAAAATGTACGGCTATGTATCAGAAGCTTTGCGTTTCAATCCTGTACAACCCGGGGTGATTAGGTATAGTGAAAGTAAACACATTCTTACAGGCAAAGGCACAAAGTTGTATACCATACCGGCTAAGCGTAAGGTATTAGCGCTAACGTCCGCAGCCATGTTTGACCCTCAGGCCTTTCCTGACCCTAAAAAATTCATAGCCGACAGGTCCTCTGTAGTGTATATGAACTACGGTTTTGCACTGCATGAGTGCTATGGAAGGTACATCAACGCCGTAACGCTCTCTGAGTTTACTGCCACTATACTTAGACTTAAAAACGTCCGTAGAGAACCCGGTCGCACAGGAAGAGGAATGGGCATAGCTCAGGAATCTTTCCCTAATAATTTCGTAGTTCGATTCGATTAAACACATAATACATTAAAAACATCCATTGGGCTCATGGCCCGATGGCTTTATTACATAAACTCTAAACAAAATAAAATGTCAGCAGAATTCTTTTTTTTAATCATCAACATTATTGCGTCCATAGGTTGGATCATATTAATTACACTTAGCCCATTTTGGAAATCTACCGATGACTTCTTAATCGGTATCATCATCACACTCTTGGCGATCGTCTATAGTGTTCTCAATTTTGGGCATATTGGTGAAGTAGGCGGCCCCACAAGTTTCTTAACCTTTGACGGAGTCGTTAAAGTATTCTCAAACCACTACTTGATAGATGCTGGCTGGGCACATATCATAGCCTTTGACATCTTCGTTGGCATCTGGATCAAAAACAATGCTGCCAAAAATGGTATCAAATATGGCATAGTGATCCCTATATTATTAGTCACCATTATGCTCGCCCCACTGGGTTTCTTGATTTATCAGGTGGTCAGATGCATCAAAACCAAGAACTACTTTGTAGGCTTATGTTAAGTATATAACTCTAGAACAGTCATAAACGATAAAGGGGCCCAGTGCCCTTTTATCGTTTATATATCCTTTGTATAATAACCATAAACCAATTTGACAATGTACTTCCAAAATTGGAGATAGGGCAAAGTGGTCTTGGGTATGGTACTTCCGAAACTGGAGATAGGGCAAAGTGGTCTTGGGTACGGTACTTCCGAAACTGGAGATAGGGCAAAGTGGTCTTGGGTATGGTACTTCCGAAACCGGAGGTAGGGCAAAGTGGTCTTGGGTACGGTACTTCCGAAACCGGAGGTAGGGCAAAGTGGTCTTGGGTACGGTACTGCCATAATTGGAGGTAGGGCAATGCAGTCTGCAGTATGGTACTGTCGAAATTGTAGGTAAGGCAATGCTGCCTGCAGTATGGTACTTCATAAATTGGAGATAGGGCAATGTTGCCTGCAGTACGGTACTGTCAAAATTGGAGGCAGGGTAATGCTGGGTGCAGTATGGTACTGCCGAAATTGCAGGTAGGGCAATGCTGCCTGCAGTACGGTACCTCCAAAACTGGAGATAAGGGAATCATATTCCGAAAGGATGTTTAACACAATATTCCTACCATAAACGAATGATATAACACCAATTTTCACATCAAGTTTTACTGTAACATCATAAAATCCAAAAAAATCTACTACCTTTGTAGCGTATTTGGTTCCTTGCTTAGTACCTAAGCATTGGATTAATAGGGAAATCGGTGGAAAACCGATGCTGTTCCCGCAACTGTAAGCTTCATTGATTTTGTACCCATCTGAGCCACTGTTCTGTTAGTAAGAATGGGAAGGCAGTACAAAAGAAGCGAGCCAGGAGACCTGCCACATACATCAATTTCGTAACTTTCGGAGAAAAGGTTCACAAATAATAAGCATATCTTTTACATAAGACATCATATTAATTGAATGGTCTCATGTATTGTTTTTATTATTCTTTGCTCAGTTGGCTTACGAATGAATTCATTGAAATTCATTCATGCAACGCATATATATATACATATTCAAAAACTGCTCCGCGGTAAAGTCTTTAACACAAAAAAGACTTTGGCTCAGCCTGTATATATTCATCTTACTTGCGTTCCCATACCCATTCCTCCACAGGCTTTCTGCACAAAGTCTGGACTCCACCACCTTGGGCACGGTCGTTATTTCCGAACCACATAGGGACAAATTCAAATATGAAATAGATTCTCTTGCGAGTATGGGTATGCTGGGCAACACTTTAGACCAAGGGTTGTCTCACTTGGCTCCTTTTTACATTAAAAATTACGGCGCTGGCAATATCTCCACTGGTACCTATAGAGGAGGCAATGCTTCGCAGATTGCGATCAACTGGAATGGCCTCAACATTCAAAACGTCAGTTCTGGGAATACCGACTTCTCTTTAATCCCATCCAATGTAACGGATCAATTATCTTTTAGCCCCACCGAAAAGAGTAATTCCAGCTTTGGAGAGATCAATTTGACAAACAAACATCAGTTCCATAAACTAAACCATCTACAAGTATCCAGTCAGTACGCCCTACAACAGGTTCTCAGCAATCAATTCGTTTTGGGCCTGGGCAATGGGAAACATTCTTTCAAAATCAGTTATTCCCAAAGAAAGGGCAACAATACTTACCCCTATTTTGATGGGATGGAAATCCAAAAACAAGGACACTCCGCTCTCTATCAAAAAAACATATATACCGATTACGCTTATAAAAACAGAAAACATTGGGTATTCGCACTCACCTATTGGGGCCAGAACTTTGACCGCCAAGTCCCTCCTCCCCTTCATAACCTCTCATGGGCCTCCCAAAACGACCGCTTTAATAGGTTAATGTTTAAAGTAGAAAAAGAAGGTGTCTATCACAAATTTCACTACCAGCAGGCTTTACTTGACGAAAGTCTGACTTATACAGACCCCAGCAAAAGCTTGTATTCCAACATTGCTAGTAAAAATTGGATCAATAATCTATCCTTTCACAAAAAATGGTCTCAGGGCATTCAGGCTCAGAGCCAAATCAACAACAGCTATCAGTTTTCTAACTCGCAAAACTACAGCAAAGCAGAGCACAGGAACCTGTTCTTCGTGAACCAATCAATAGTTACTAAACTCAATGCCAGCCAAACGCAATTGGAAGCTTTTGCTAAGCTTGAGTGGGTAAATACGAAACTTAACCCATTCCAATACGGCATCATTGTACATCAAAACGTCTACAAGCAACTGATGCTTACCGCTAAGGCGCAACGTTACCTTCGCAACCCCACCTTCAACGATTTGTATTGGAAAGACTGGGGCAATACGTCTTTAAAACCCGAACAAGGTTTGGTTTACGACCTAGACCTGATATATGAAGGCAAGTTTCTCAATATCAATCACAGAATGCAAGTGGGCACCTATTCTAAAATGATCAACAACTGGATCATCTGGCTGCCTGTGAATGCATCGCTATGGAATGCACAAAATGCGCGCAAGGTATGGGCTCGTGGACTCGAAATCACCGAAAACCTCAAGTTTAAGGTCAGCAAGGTTCGGATACAGATTACGGGATATTACAGCTATGTAAAATCTACCTATGTAGAGAACAATCTCAACTCCTCCGAAAACATCATCCATAAGCAATTGATCTACGTGCCACCGCACCAAGCATCCATCTCTGCCACCATCATCTACAAAAGGCTCGCGCTCAGGTACTCCCACCAATATACCAGTTGGAGGTTTACCAGCAGTGACAATGAAGACTTTCTCTCATCCTACAATATTGCCAGTTGTTATATCAACATCAAGCCCTTTAGGAACCACAACAGTTCGTGGGCGATTGATTGTGGTATAGACAATTTGTACAATCAAAACATTCAATCCGTGGCTAATATTCCTATGCCACTCAGAACATACAAAATAGGAATCATCTATCAATTAAATTAAAGTATTAATGAAACACAGAATTTTTACTAAATCACTTTTTGCAGCTGGAGCACTCTCACTGTACATATGCAAGGCCCA
>CAMFLX010000304.1 GCA_945957555.1 uncultured Cytophagales bacterium | reverse complement strand
TAAACAAAAAGATATAAGCAATACATGTTTTTCCTTATCCCGAATTGAGGTTAAAGTATAAATCTGCGTCCCCTGTCATTGTCCTCGCTGATATCTTTTTTAAACACGTTTGTGAGAACACAAACATAGGCGAGATTTTTTATCCTTTTTCTTTACGCTATCCTCTACACCAAAACACCTACATCTATGAGGTATTGCAGTAAGCCGGTCATGTTTTGGCAGCCAAAGGTGTCCATCAGTTTTTGGCGTTGGCCAGACACCGTGCTGGTAGCCGTACCCAATTGGGCTGCCACACTTTTGGAATCGAGCGATTTCTTTAGTTCTTGTAAGATCTCCCATTCTCTCGGGGTAATGTCATTGAGGCGCCCCACCCGAGCAGTATGTTTATCGAACTGGTACATTTCAGGTTTGAGCCCGTTACCAGCGATGATGAGATTGCTGTGATCGCCCTTTCTGATATGGTTTATATCATGTATGGTGCACATACTGAGTAGTATGCCCCCTTCATAGCCTAGATCTACCACGGTGGTACGCATGAGTCGCCACACCAGCTCGCCCTTAAGGTTGCGATAGAGAAAGTCTTTGGAAATACGCATTTTCAATCGCTTTTCTACAGGAAGCTGGCACAAATATTCAAACGCCCACTTAAAACTCGATTGTGTCACAAAGTCAAAATAGGCAAGCTCAATTCTTTTGGATGAATATTCATAAGAAGTGCCATAGATGTCCTCCCCCAAGCAGGGTAGGCAATCCTGTAGATTTTGGCTGATGTATACCAGTTGGCCTATGGAGTGGTCTATGAAAAAATAAGGCTCGTTTTGAGTCGTCTCATACGACTCGGCCTTGAGCAAAAATACCTCACAGTCTTTGTATTTTTTGCGTTCGTCTGGATTGGCATGCATTTTCCAGAGCTCAACTATAGAGCCTGGCCTAAGGTACATTTTGGGTTTCATATGCTGAAAAATAATATAATGCTTGGTACTTTGTTACATCAATCTTGCATCAAAACAGTACTTAATTTAAGTATTGTGGCACTAGATTGCATCTGTTTATTTTGTTCATGTTTATTTAATAACACTAAAATAAATCTAAAACATGAAGAATTCAAGCCAAATGATCAGACATTTTTCGTAGCTCCCAGACAAAGTACAGCCTGCAAAGCAGCCGATGCACACCCTGTACACATGATGCAAAGTCTGGACACACCACCCAGGCATAGGGGTAGTTTCGCACCCACTGGTGCCAAGCTACTGCAATAGGAAATGATATGAAACACAAAAAACACAAAAAACAAAACAATGGCTAAAATAGTAAGAGTCGTGGCAGTGCTTAACATGCCCAGTAAACTTCTAGATCAAATTTTGTATGCCGAGACCATACATTTGTGTATGAGCAACAATGCCAACTTCCCCAACATCGGGGACAAGCTGGGGTACTTGATGGCCGACATCACTTCAGTAATTAACCTCAACAAGGCTTTTAACGCTACACCGCCCAGTGCTACCCGAGTAGACCGCGACTTGGCCGCCCATAAGGTAAAGCTAGACCTGCAAGAGCTCCGAAATTGGGTGCAAGGCGTAGCTGATGCCAATGTGGAAAGAGCCGAGTCCATCATCCTCAGTGCAGGCATGGAAGTAAAAAAGGATGGTGGACGAAGCGCGCCTGATAACGATGTGGAAGATGGACAGGAGATTGGCACGGTAGTGCTTACAGGTAAAGGCGCAGGTGCCCACCAGTGGCAGCAGAGCCCAGACCAAGGTATCACCATTGTTAATTTAGACCCCACCATGGTGGCCAATATCACCGTGAAGGGGCTCGTGCCTGGGCAAAAGGTGTGGTTTCGCAATAGGCAAGTATTGCGAAAAGGTGAATACGGCGACTGGTGTACTTGGATCCCCTTCATCCCTCAGGTAGAACTTTAGTTGCCAAAGCCTCTTATAAGCTGGTTTAAAACCCTCGGGCTTGTGGTGGTATACCCGCCACAAGCCCTTTTTTATATCTTGTGTTTTTGCAAAATTCTTGGTTCATTTTCAATCATCCTTAATTGATTTCAAATTATCTTTAGTTGATTTAAAGACATCTTTGATTCATTTGAAATTATCTTTATTGGATTTAAAGAAAACCTTAATTGTCTTCAAAATATCTTTAATTACTTTAAAGGAAACCTTAATTAATTTTAAAACATCTTTAATTGATTTCAAATCTTCCTTGATTGTCTTCAAAATATCTTTAATTAATTCAAAGGAAATCTTCCTTGATTTTAAAACATCTTTAATTAATTTCAAATCATCCTTAATTGATTTAAAGACATCTTTAATTGATTTGAAAAGATGTTTCCGTTTAGGGAAAATATGCTTGATTCTACTGTTTTAATACACTATGCAAACGTGTTTAATAATGCAACTTTTTGTATTACAGTGTGTTATTATCCATTCAAGAGGTTCGAGTCAGGGAATAGTTCAATCGTCCGTTTCATAATAAACTTTCGCATGCAGTCCCCATCACTTGTTAAACTATCTCCTTAAAATAGTAGATGCACAAAAACTAAAGTCTCCCGAATCGGCACTAGTTTGCTATCATGTCAAAAGGCTGGAAGAACAGTAAGGCCAGTGGAACAACGGTCGTATCATACACAAAACTAAACATCAAAGAATAAACACCTCGTCATTTTGGCTACAACCTAACTCAATTTGGCAACCTATAGGTATTGGCTTCTAGGCACTTTTGTGATATAAATTTTAAAACAGAAAAATATGCAATAGACAATTTTCATTACTGGAGCATCAGCAGGGCTTGGGAAATCAACTGCTCAACTATTTCAACCCAGATTAAGCATTAGACTTTGTAGCGAGACGAAATGATAGGAAAAAGTCATGAGACACGGAGTTTTTCTGAATGAAAAGCTAGTAATGCTAGCTTGAATGAAGAAAAACGAGTATCGAAATGAATTTGAGGTAGCATTTTGTCGCAGTAAATTTCTAATGATTATTCTGGGTTCAATCTGGAAATAATCAGCTGTTTGGAAATACGTTTGTGCAACTTCTACCTAGCTTGATGGTAAGGTCGTGGCCAGCCGTCCTGTTTTTCTCAAGCATGCTCTACTTGGGTTTTGAGGGTTTCTAAACATCTGTCACTCATTTCTTCTTGACCTTTAAAGCCTATAGATGGCAATCTCTTTAAAGGACGGTATTGGGTACTCAAACAGTACAAAAGCCGCTACAATGTGCCTACGTCTAATATCTGGCCTTTTGTGTTGACTTATTATTAAAAAAGTAATTAAATTGCAGCTTATTAACACGGAAAAATATGGAAAAAACATTTACTCTATTTAGAAGTCTGAGCTTACTGGTCTCCACTTGCTTATTTGTGATGCTAGGTACCACTAAGGCGCAAGTGGTGTATACGGCGGTTAACAATGCTCAAGGAGCTTATATGGGCAATTTGTCATATGACATTGATTTGAACAAAGATAATACTGTTGATTTTAGTGTTTCGATTCTCCACATGCAGTACCTCGAAGCTTCTGCTCCGGGTGGTTATTACGATGAATATTCTGCTCGAGTGAGTGCTAATGATTCAAACGAGGTATGCGTTGATGCCGACATTCTACTTGCCTTTGCACCTAATGCAGTGATCGACAATTCATTGAACTGGTCCGTGAGTGGTTATTTGTCTTGCTATTATTTTGATGGCAAGGGTAAGCCTTATGAGCGTTTTGGTTCTAGTGCTGCTGGTAATTTTGTGAATGGTACTGGCAAGTACGTAGGGGTTAAACTTAAGGCAAACGGAAAGACATATTTTGGATATATCGCAGTCGACACGAAAAATTTAGACAATAGTTCTGGGTCATTTACCGTGACGGGATTTGCATACGAGTCCACAGCAGATAAGTCGATTGCGGCAAGTGCTGGTGCAACCGTGGCTGTGGTAGATGCATATATAAAAAATAACACAAGCATCACATACCTTGACCATACCATTGTTGCAGATTTCAAACAATCGTTCATCGGTAAAATCGCCCTTGTAAACATGAGTGGTCAAACATTGGTAACAACTCCCGTAAATGGCATCTCATCTTCGGTTTCTGTAGCAGGTGTTCCATCTGGTGTTTATCAGGTAGTTGTTTCTGGCCCCGAAGGGAGCTATGCTGAAAAGCTGTTGATTACCGAAAGGTGATGTCAATATCCGATTAGAGCCCCATGGCATGAGACCATAAAAGTGAGGGAGGCCATTGAGATGTTTTATCTTGATGGCCTCCCTCGTTTCGTATATATGTTGCCACAATTTTCCAAAAGTTCGAAACTTTTGGAGGGTTTTCTATAAGCATGAGTCATTGGAAAGGGTTGATTGGGTTCATCGTGCCGATTTCTCCCAAACAGTGGCTGAGGGCCCGATAAGATTATAGTAATACACAAAGGTGATGGTTATAGGGCCCTTGTGTCCGATGCATTTGGGCTCTAAACACACCTATGTCGTCTCAAGCTCTAACGAGTTTTTCAGGCTGCGGGCATGAACCATGGAACAATTCAAAAATAAATAGTAAATTGTTTTTAATTTTTTTTATGGCTCAAATTAATCCAATAAACTGGATGGAAGGTTTGATAAACGCTTCCCCAACTTTTAAAGAAACACCCATCAATCAAGTTTTTATGCTGGGTACCCACGATTCGGGTACTTATGGTAGTGGTGACTATATCCGTGATTCCTATGCTCGTACGCAGTCAAAGGACATCACAGGGCAGCTAGAGGCAGGGATCAGGTATTTTGATTTTAGGCCCTATGCCACGGGTGACCAATACAAGATTTGCCACGGTGGCTGGATTTCCAAACATCGTTTAGGCATTAAAAATGAGGATCCTGAGAGGGCAGATAATGCTGAGATCTTCAAACAGATCAGGGATTTTCTTAAAACTCACAGCAAAGAGATTGTCATACTTAAGTTTCAATCTTTTACCAATTTTGACAAGAATGACTATGGTGATTTTGTAACACTTATTGAATCGTTTTTCACGGTTAACAATAAGTGCATGCTAGTAATCCCTCAGAGTGGCAATTATCGCGATCAGATCAATGGCTTAAAAATTAAGGATTTGACACAGCAAAGGGTGATTGTGATGTTTGATGACAAAGACGTTCCTTCCAGTTCCAGTTTCATCTGGACTAAGGTGTTCAGATTTAAACCCAAATCTGTAGATCAAAGCACCGGTAAGCTGGCATTACCTACTGACAACAAATATGTGCTGTGGGATCCTTATTGGGATGATGAGGACTCGGGCTTGGCTGATGATAATAAACCACTTCATGATTGGTGGGGTTGGCATTCTCGCAATATCGGTAATTGGAACAGAAACGGGCTCTTCGTGTTGCAATCTCACATGCAAAGCTTGCCTGGCGATGTAAGCCATCCTTTTCATGGCTACTTTAATT
>CAMFLX010000303.1 GCA_945957555.1 uncultured Cytophagales bacterium | reverse complement strand
GAACCAACCAAATTTATTATTAGATCCAAATCGTGAGGAGCCGTCGTTTCTCAAACTTGCTGAAAGCAAATAAGTCCCTAGAAAACCATAGTTCAGCCTCCCAAAGATCGATTGATAGGCAAAAGAGGTAGCTGATGAAGAAAATGAGGTGTTTTGTGAGGAGCTGTTCAGGTACTTAAAGTTATCACTGGGTAAGCCCTGCCCTTGTATCCCTGCATTTTCAGTATTAGACTGTTGGAAACTCTGCCCAATCATCGCCTGAAACTTATGCTTCAGCTTCAAAATTTTGGAATACGTTACCGTATTGTTGGTACTATAGTTAAAGACCCTTGCCGTACCATATTTGCCAGAAGAAGGTGTACCGGCAGATGAAGGGAACTTTTCACCATTCCAACCATATTCATAGAGTCCTAAATAATCCAATCCTACCTCTGACCTTAACACGAAATTCTTGAGGAATTTAACGTTGATATATGCGTTGGAAAAATTACGCAACTGCGTAGAAATATCTTTAGAGTAATGGATTGCCCTAAAGGGATTTGCATAGAACGTGGAGTCGTTATATTCCCCGGTGCGGTCACGTACCGAAAGAATGGGCGCAATAGCATTAGCTTGTAAGGGACTGTTAAACTGATTGTTTTCTGGAGTGTTATTTTTGGCACTGTACACAAAGTTAGAGCTGAAACCCCAAGACACGTTATTGTTAACAACATTGTCCAAATTGATCCTGAAGCTCAATCTTTTTAGTGAGTTTCGTACAATAATCCCTTGCTGATCTAAATAGCCCAGACTCGTATAAAACTTCGTTTTGTCTGTTCCCCCCCTAGCCGAAAGATCATATTGACTGATTTTGGCACTAGATCGATAAGCCTGTTTTTGCCAATTTTCATTAGTACCCCTACTGAGCAAATCGCTAAAACTCCCTACCCCATTGTAAGGTCCTCCTCCATAATCTCCCCAAGCGGTATTTAGACCTGCCTCATCCGTACCATAGCCAGAATTCTTAGCTGCTTCTGTGAACATCTGTATATATTCATCCTTATTTAGAAACTTGCGGACATGTGTTGGAGCTGAGTAGCCAGTAGAAACATTGGCACTGAAAGAAGTCTTTGTATTTGTACCTCGCTTTGTCGTGATCAGGATAACGCCATTGGCTCCCCTCGCGCCATATATAGCAGCAGCGGCAGCATCTTTTAATACTTCAACAGATTCTATATCATTTGGATTAAGGTCCGCCATTGGGTTAGAGGCATTATTGTCCACAAAATTACCCTGATCTTCTGTAGTTACAATAAACCCATCTATGACCACCAAGGGCTGATTGCTGGCTGTAAGCGATGCTGCACCTCTCACTCGAATCTTCATGGCTGCTCCAAGCTCACCACTGGGTGAACTGATCTGCACCCCAGCCATACGGCCTTGAATGGCCTGTTCATAACTGGTTACTGGGAGATTGGCAATCTCAGAACCTTTCACCGCAGCAATGGATCCCGTGTTTTCTCTCTTTTCTTGGCTGCCATAACCTATCAATACCACTTCTTTGAGCATGGTTACGTCTGAGACCAGTTTCAGTCCAGATAAATCATCCGTAGCGTTTACTAGTAGTTCTTTAAATCCTGTGCCAGAAACCGCCAACTTATAATCCTTCAAAGACTTAGAAGTATCTAAAGGGATCAAGACTTCAAAATACCCACTATCATTGGCTTCAACGACAGTTTGAGTACCTACCACTTCAATTAATGCCATAGGAATGGCATTCCCCTCCTCATCAGTCACCCTGCCCTTGAGCAAGGTTTCCTGAGCACTTGCACCAATACAAGTCACCAAAATTAAAAATGTGTAAAGTTTACTCATAACGAAATGTTTATAAGTAAATATAATTATTCTAATTTTTAGATACTACACAAAAACGAATATTGAGTATTAATATGAGCTCATTAAAGTATTATTACTTATAAATAAACCATATAAATATACTATTTTAAGCATATAAAAAATGTAGTATATTTGAATTAGCTAATATACATAATATAAATATTCCAATTTTTTAGATAATTATTAAATTATACAGTGGCACTATAGACATGGATTATCTCGTAAAGACTTTAACAAATGAGGAAATAGATGTAGCCGGAATGTGTTTCGTTAGGTAGCTATGGTACGGCTTGTACCCACAAGCTTAATGAGTAGAGATTTAAGTCAACAAAATAAAAAAAAGACTGAGCATATACCCAGCCATTTTTTGTAATTAAAGGCAGAAAAACAATCGTATGGCAACTTTAGTCTTCAACAATAGTCAAAGGCCTAAGGCTGTATACAAAAGATTTTCAAACGCTAAAGTAACAAGTCGGCAAGAGCTTTCTTCTCATGGTAAATACGTAGATTATACTTAGTTTTTATATCATATATATGGAGGTCCACATATTATCTTATATCGGATAGATTGTTAAGGGGCTATCAAAAGAAAGCATTATGAAATCAAATACAAATCTGATATTTTTGGGAAAATTTTATATTCATGTTTAAGAATTTCAAAAGCGTAGAGCGTTGCGTGATCGGAAAGGGAGCTTTCGGTCAATTAGATGAGATTTTAAGTAAGAGAAGAAATACGTCTGAAGATTATATAGTATTTATAGTAGATAAGGTATTTGAAAATGGCCTTACCAATATCAAGAGCAGGGTTCCCTCAAAAAATAACGATATCGTGATCTGGGCTGACGTGAATGACCACGAACCGACTACGGAGCAGGTTGATGAAATCAGAGATTCGATCTTAGCACAGAAGAAAAACCAACTGCCTGCTGGTGTTGTGGGTATAGGTGGTGGTAGCGTGATGGATATTGCGAAGGCGACTTCATTGATGCTTTGCAACGAAGGCTCATCACAACTATATCAAGGTTTGAATTTGGTAAAAAAGCCAGGCGTGTGGCACTGTGGTGTACCCACTATTGCGGGTACTGGGGCAGAAGTATCTATGACAGCGGTACTTACGGGGCCAACCAAGAAATTAGGTTTAAAGTGTGACTGGACCATTTTTGACCAAATCGTGCTTGATCCTGAGCTTGTAGCTGATGTGCCTACTGATCAGTGGTTCTACACAGGTATGGATTCCTATATCCATTGCGTAGAATCGCTAACTGGTACTTTAAACAATGAATTCTCTAGGGCTTTTGGCGAAAAAGCACTGATACTTTGCCAGGAGGTATATATGAAAGATGGGTTGACACAACTGGAAAGAGACGAAAAACTAATGATCGCCTCCTATATGGGTGGTTTAAGTTTGACCTATTCAGAAGTTGGTGTTTGTCATGCACTTTCTTATGGTTTGTCGTATGTATTTGGCTACAGACATGGTATTGCTAACTGCATTGCTTTCGATGTATTAGAAGACTACTATGGCTCATACGTGGATGAGTTTAGGGCTATGATCAAAAAACATAACGTAACTTTGCCGAAAAACTTGGCAAAGACTTGGACAGAAGCTGAAATCCAGAAAATGGTAGACATCACTATAGCCCTAGAACACATGTGGAACCATGCGGTAGGTAAAGACTGGAAACAAAAAGTAACACGCGAACAAATCGCTGCCTTGTTTAGAAGAATGTAAGCAATACTATATAAATGTTTTGTAAAGTAGTTGTTTGGTGATCACCGAACAACTACTTTGTTTTAATAACAATCGCAGCACGAATATTCCCAAATAAGGTTAATCACCACCACCACAGCCGCCGCAGCCACTGCCACCGCCACAACTACCACCACCATCTCCGCTGCTACATGACGAACTGCCTCCACCACTGTCACTACCTGATGATGCACTGGACTGATTCACAGGATAAAACGAAGCCGCTAATATCGCAGCACCAGGTATAAGGTGTAACATGGACGGACCAAAAACCGCAAAGTTCTGGGTCATAGAGAATTTATCAGCTTTCCATAAAGTCTTATATTGATCCCTTAAAGAACTCTTAAGGACCTTATCTAATGACTTGGGCGTTAAAAAACTTACCGCACCATAAAATACGCTTCCCAAAAGAAGCAAAAGCACTAGATAGGTGATAGGCTTTTCATGGTAAATACCCTGCCCCAACCTAAGACATCCAATAGCCAAGAATACCCAATACGCAAAAACTTCATGCTGCCAAGGAAGCCAGAGCTTCCAACCTGAAAGCTCTGCATTGGTATAGTTTAAAGGGCTTACAAAACTTCTCATTGTATCATGGGTAATGACCTCTCCAATACCATAATGGTTTATTTTTTTACGAAGGGGATTGGCCTCATATTCTGCATTAGGAACAAGAGGTTCTCTTTGGACTGTGTAGCTACCATCTGCGTTCAATTGTAACTTTTCTACTTCAATCAGGTTGATGATCGCTGTATGGTCTGCATGCTCTAAGTCTTTGGTATGATAGGCCACTTGAAATGGGTTTACATTTTTAGGACCATTAAGCTTAAATTCCTTTTCAAATAGTTGATTCCTGATATGCCTGAAGAACCAAGTTGCCAAAACAGTAGTAATCAGCAATAGAGAATAGAAAACCACAAAATCTGGCCCTGCAAGTTGAAACATATTCCAGTGCCTATAGAGCAATAAACTCAGCACGAAGGGTATCGCAATACTAATGCATATATATTTCAACAAAAGTGCTTTAAATGAAATTGTTGGACCTTGAAGATTTTTATGTTTAGGTCTGGGCCAAAATGCCTCTGGAGGTATTTCTTCAAAAACCTTAGCATAGTTATCAAGTGTGTCTTCATACCACTTCTGGTGGTATGCATCTTGATCTTTGCCACCTGATGATGGATAATGGTGTATGTCTTTCCCTAAAACGTTCTTACAGAACTCATTCCAGTAGGACTGTGTAAAGGTAAGGTGCAAATGCCACACTTGATCTACAGTATGTGAAGGGGCGGCACCATGCGGCAAAATTCGACACAAAAACATGAATCTCTTGTATTCAAATATGGCTTTAAGCGCAAAAGTCCTGCTCCATTTCGTTTCAGCCACCAGTTTATCGGTAAAAGTAACCGATACATGAGGTTGGTCTAGCTCAAAACGTTCGATCTTTCCCCAAATAAGGCGGTATTCAGCGTTTGCTATCATATCAATATGATTTCCCGAATTTATGCTATTGAAGACAAATAAAAAAGCCCGACGCCTATGCTGCTATAGGAAGCACAAGTATAATTATTATGCGAGTTTCAACTGGGACAATACTCATAATTGTTAAAAATGTGCCTTCTGCAACTGCCGCAATACTTAAATATTTTTAAATTGTGCCCTCTGTAACTGCCGCAATACTCAGATATTTTTTAACTGTGCCCTCTGCAACTGCCGCAATACTCAGATATTTTTCAACTGTGCCCTCTGCAACTGCCGCAATACTCAAATATTTTTTAACTGTGCCCTCTGCAACTGCCGCAATACTCAGATATTTTTTAACTGTGCCCTCTGCAACTGCCGCAATA
>CAMFLX010000302.1 GCA_945957555.1 uncultured Cytophagales bacterium | reverse complement strand
CGACGACATACTGAACTATCTCAAGATTAACAAATAATGGAAACCAATATAAACTATAAGCGTGCACAGATTCTTCTGGAGCAGGGGCGATTTCGTGAAGCAGAAAAAGAATTGACTCTAGCTTTAGTGCTGGAACCCGAAAACTCTGAGATTTACAATGATTTATCTATTTGCAGAACCGATGCCAAAGACTACCCTAAGGCAATTGATTGGGTTGAAAGAGCCATATCTCTAGATCCCGAAAACCCTGATTATCTATACAGCTACAGTCGTGTTTTATACCTTGCAGACAAGCCTAAGGAAGCAAAAGCTAAAATACAGGAAGCCATTTCCATTTTTCCGTTTTCTTCGGAATACTTTAATCTCGCAGGCCGACTGGAGTTTGATGAAAGCAATTACACAAAAGCACTTGAATATGCCAACAAAGGTTTAGAAATTGATGCAGAGAACATTAATTGCCTGAATCTGAGAAGTTCTTCCTTAGTAAAGCTCAACAGAAAAGAAGAAGCATTTAGTACCATACAAGATGCTCTATACTTTGATCCACACAATGCTTTTACACATGCTAACTTGGGCTGGAGTACTCTCGAAAAAGGCAAAGCTAATGATGCATTAATTCATTTCAAGAATGCACTACAAATAGACCCAACGAATCAGTGGGCACGTTCTGGCATGGTTGAAGCCATGAAAGGTAGGTATTGGATATATAACTGGTTCCTGAAATATACCTTTTGGATGAACAAAAATGGCCGGAACTTCCAATGGGCATTCATCATTGGTTTCATGCTCATCTCAAGAATCGCCTCGCACATCTACCCCCCTATTTTTGTGCTATTTTTGATGTTATCACTTCTCTCATGGATTATGTATCCGTTGTCTAATCTGTTCCTTAGGTTAAACAAATATGGGAGATATGCACTCACACCTGAAGACACCCTTGTATCTAACTTAGTAGGCAGTAGTCTTTTGGTGTTCATCATTGGACTGATCAGCTTTTTTATCTTGGCAGGAGAAGACTGGTCGCTTGCCCTTACCTTCTTTGGTTTTACGATGATGATTCCTCTTTCATCTATGCTCAACCCCACTAAAGCCAAAAACAGAAAGGTATTAGTTGGATATACTATAGCAATAGGTACAATAGGGGTTATTGCTATAGCTGGACTTGTTATCGGCTCTCCGTGGGCTATGACACTTTGTACTGGATATATGATTGGTATATTTGCCTATCAATGGATTGCTAATTTTTTTGTGACAAAATAACGAAACGAGCTCGTTTTGCACCTATGGTTAAAAATTAAAATCCTTTGGCTCCCCATTGAGTTCGCGGCCTCGCAATACATCATTTTCCATTATACTGATTAACTCCACGCGACGATAAGCCTCTAATAACGTTTGTTCATCATAAGATCTGGTCATTTTGAGATCTTGCAACATTTGGTAACTTTCAAATACCACATCAAGTTCATTGGCAATGATGGTATTGATATATTGTTGACCACATTTTATTATTGCTTCCTTCCATTCCAAGCCACCAGGCATATATATAGGATGATCGGCCTCCCTCAACAAGCTAATCGCCTCCTCAACGTCCTCATCCTC
This sequence comes from uncultured Cytophagales bacterium, assembly GCA_945957555.1. Taxonomy (GTDB): domain Bacteria; phylum Bacteroidota; class Bacteroidia; order Cytophagales; family UBA9547; genus CAMFLX01. The sequence goes on along the minus strand of CAMFLX010000302.1, from coordinate 3,916 downwards.
TTCAGTAAACCTGTTGGCTTCAATTACCCTATTAAATTCTTTATTGAGGATCTTTACGTATTCACTCTCCGCAATTTGCATAAATCTTGTAAAATCCTCATGTCGAGTATGCAAATATGGGAGCCCTACGGTATGCGGGGGAGCAGGTCCATTCTTTTTAAGTTGTTCGTCCCTGTTCGCTTTAACCACGAGCTTCCTGTAAAACTCCTCCTTATCCCCCCTGATGTCGGGCAGGTCCATAATGTAGGTGGTCCCCATATGGATATCATAGAAATCATACCATTCTGGCAAATATTCAAAAAAGCCTTCTTCGTCCACGTAATGCATCTCCTCATAATCTTGCCAACGACTCAGCCAATACTGTGTCCTATCTACAAAGTCATCACTTCTCAAAAACATTTTCATTACCTCAATTTCCTGCTCAGTAACAGGCTCTAAAAAAGGGCAGTCTTCTACATGATCTTCCCAATACCAAAAATCCATACTTAAACGTATTTCAGGAATTTCTATTTTTTCGGCGCGCCAAAGGCATTGCATGTTGAACAATTTCTTTTGAAGGATGATCCTGAACGTTTGCTCTGTACGCTGTTGGTAGCGCATCTCTTTGGTCTCAATCTTATAGGGAATGTACCGTTCCATCGACTTCAGAAGATAGATTTTGTGAGAGGTATAGTATTTTATAAAATCTTCGATACAATCGGGTCGAAAGCCCTTAAAATATTCTTGATATTGTGGTAGTGTTTTGAGTTCTTCTTTAAACTGTATCTCTTTTTGTTTCCAAAATTCTTCTAATTCTTTGGAATCCGTCGGAAGCTTTGAAGGGTGGTATTCAAAATCATTAAAGTTCATACTTGATCAGTTTCTAAAATAAACCTAATTTAATAGCTTCTTTTTAAATCCGCAAGCCTGAACTAAGCACGAAATAAAAGTATTTTTGCAAAATCTGGGCTGTTCACAAGTATAAATAAAAAAGGCGAAACTTGGGGTTTCGCCTTTTTAACAATGAAATAAAACCAATATTTTTAGTCGATCACATTCTCAAACACAAGCTCTATACCTTTCATAACCATTTTGATATGATCTTCTTTTTTTACGGTTCCTCCTAAGATCTGTTTAGAAAGCTCATTAAGCACGAGTCTTTGTAGTGTTCTTTTCAGCGGTCTTGCGCCATATTGAGGATCAAAGCCTTTCTCGCCCAAGAAATCTAGTGCTTCGTCACTTGCAGTGAGCGTAACACCTGATTCTGCCAAGCGCTGTTGGATCTGTCTAAACTGGATATCCACAATCTTGCGGATTTCTTTACGGCCCAGCGGACGAAACATCACTATTTCATCAACACGGTTGATAAACTCTGGACGAACCGTTTGTTTCAAGTGTGCAATAACCTCATCCTTAGTCTTTTCTATGGTCTCCAATTGTTGAAACACATCTTTCTTATCTATATCCTCAAAATTCTCCTGAATCAGGTGCGCACCAATGTTAGAGGTCATGATAATGATGGTGTTTTTGAAGTTTGCCATACGCCCCTTGTTGTCAGTAAGGCGCCCATCATCAAGCACTTGCAAAAGTATATTAAATACATCAGGATGCGCTTTCTCGATCTCGTCTAGCAAGATTACCGAATAAGGCCTTCTACGCACTGCTTCGGTGAGTTGGCCGCCTTCATCGTAACCTACATAGCCAGGAGGCGCCCCCACAAGCCTGCTCACGGCATGTCGCTCTTGGTATTCCGACATGTCTATACGCACCATGGCTGTTTCGTCGTTAAAGAGATAGTCGGCCAATGCTTTGGCCAGCTCAGTTTTACCTACACCTGTCGTTCCCAAAAAGATAAAAGATCCCACAGGACGCTTAGGATCGTGCAAGCCTGCCCTACTCCTACGCACCGCATCAGAAATAGCTTCTATGGCATCGGCCTGCCCAGCCACACGCTTGCCAAGCTCTTCTTCCAAGTGCAAAAGCTTCTCTCTATCGCTTTGAAGCATTTTCTGAACAGGCACTCCTGTCCATTTGGCAACTACTTCTGCAATATCATCCGCGGTTACTTCTTCCTTAAGCAAAGTCTTTTCTCCTTGAAGTGCCTTGAAAGACTCCTGCATCTCCACTAGTTTGGCCTCTGCTTCTTTGATCTTACCATACCGAATCTCAGCCACTTTACCATAGTCCCCTTGGCGTTCTGCTTGGTCGGCCTCCAGTTTCAATTTTTCTATACCCTCTTTTTCTTTCTTAATGTTTTCTATGATGCTCTTCTCATTTTGCCATTTGGCCTTCAACTGATTACGCTTATCTGTGAGATCTGCAATTTCTTTAGAAAGCAATTCGACTTTATGATGGTCATTTTCTCTTTTAATAGCCTCTCGTTCGATCTCCAATTGCATGATCCTTCGCTGCACTTCGTCAAGCTCTTCTGGCAAGGAGTCGATCTCTATCCTGAGCTTAGAGGCTGCCTCATCCATGAGGTCAATGGCCTTATCAGGTAAGTAACGGTCGGAAATGTAGCGACTGGAGAGTTCTACTGCGGCTATGATGGCCTCATCCTTAATTCTTATACCATGATGAAGTTCGTATTTATCTTTAATACCACGCAAGATTGAGATGGCATCCTGCATATCTGGCTCATCTACGATCACCGTCTGAAACCTACGCTCTAAGGCCTTATCTTTCTCTATATGCTTTTGATATTCCTTCAACGTAGTAGCACCTATGGTATGCAGTTCTCCACGAGCTAGTGCGGGCTTAAGTAAATTGGCTGCATCCATAGCGGAGTCACCTCCCGCTCCTGCACCAATCAATGTATGGATTTCATCAATAAATAGAATGATCTCACCTGCTGCATCTTGCACTTCTTTAATAACTGATTTCAGGCGCTCTTCAAATTCGCCCTTGTATTTGGCACCTGCCACGAGCAAACCCATGTCTAATGATATAATTTGCTTGCTTTTGAGGTTTTCAGGTACGTCGCCATGCACGATTCGTTGTGCCAAGCCTTCTACAATGGCTGTTTTACCCACGCCTGGTTCCCCTATAAGCATCGGATTGTTTTTAGTCCTACGTGAAAGAATCTGCAAAACCCTTCTGATTTCTTCATCACGACCAATTACGGGATCAATCTTACCTTCCTTAGCCATTTCGTTGAGGTTTCTGGAATATTTCTTCAGCGAATTGTACTTGTTCTCCGCATTTTGATCGGTTACTTTTTCCCCACCACGTAGCTCTTTAATAGCAGCCTTAAGGCTTTTCTCCTGAACACCCGCATCTTTGAGCAACTGCGATACTTTGTCTTTTCCGGCAAGTATTGCCAGTAATATATGTTCTAAGGCTACGTATTCATCCCCAAACTCTTTCAACAAGTTGGTCGCTCTCATAAGCGCCGCATTGGCATCATTAGAAAGCATAGGCTCCTGCCCACTTGACTTTACATAAGAATTGATAATCTCCTCCAGCTTGGTCTTTACGTGAGCAGCGTTTACATTCAGTTTTTTAAACAGGAAATTGCCTATGTTTTCATCCACCTCCATAACGGCCTTGAGAATATGCCCAGTCTCTACGATCTGCTGACCGTTGCCAGAAGCAACCTCGACCGCCTTTTGGATGGCTTCTTGTGATTTGATTGTATAGTTGTTAAAATTCATTATTATTTAGTTTAATGTTTCAAAGTTCACGTTTAACACACTGTATCGCAATGATGTTTATCATTTCTAACAGTCCCTTTCGATATGAATACCTTATCAAAAAGTAATCCGAAGGAAATCATAAGACAATATGGCGCAAAAAGCACATCTTTTTTACAAAAAAAAGACAAAAGGTCACGTTTAACAGCAGGAAATTATCTTCAACAGGACATTACAACATACCTATAGTATCATATGAATTTTGAAAGAGATGCCTCGAAACTGTTTTCTACTAAAAAGAGCTA
>CAMFLX010000301.1 GCA_945957555.1 uncultured Cytophagales bacterium | reverse complement strand
GATATGTATTTGGGGGAACTAGTTTTCATGATTTAACTAGTTGTCATGTAAATAAAGGGAAATGCCCAATAACAATTATTTATTGTAATCATGTCCATGAAAATGAGCAATGCGATTCAATACCATCACTGTGATTACCATTTTTGTTGAATATCCTACAGCGGTAAGATCCTTAATTCGCTTCAATCCTGTCTTGTATAGAAGCTGAACTTTCCAGTACTGTTTGCTAAGATTATTCCATAATGTCTTCCTTATTTTCATCATTTAAGGGCATAAATCTTTTTTTGTAAAGCTATTTTCCTTTTTTGTAAAGGTCTCGTTCACCTATCCGATGTATATTTGTAGTAGTATTATTCAAGTAAAAATTATAATTATTCAACAAATTAATAATAATATGATGCATTTCTTTACAAGAAAAGTTGGATTGACCAAGCGAATCATTGCTGGGCTAACGATCGGCATGAGCATGGGTGCTTTGGCGCAAGTTCCTTCAAGTTATCAGGTAGGCCGGTGGTATAAGTTCAAGACCGCAGCTGTCACCTATACCTTTGACGACAATTGCAGCAATCAGATTCCAGTGGCTTTGCCTCTGTTTGATAATTACTCATTTAAGACTACTTTTTTTACAGTAACAACTTCCGGTGCGGGATTTGCACCCAATTGGAACTCACTTAAGACTATTAGTGCAAATGGTCACGAAGTGGCGAGCCATACAGTGTCACATACCAGCTTAAACACCTTAAGTGTGTCGAGTCAAGATACCGAATTGAAAAACTCTCAAAGTACAATTGTTTCCAATGTGCCTACTTCAAAATGCCAAACTGTAGCATATCCCAACTGTAATACAGGAGATATAAATACTATACAGAAATACTATATTGCTGGCCGTACCTGTAGTGGTCAAATCATCTCTAGTTCTCCAACAGATTTCTATAACTTAAGTTCTATTATTTGTGGTAATACTGGTGTCAATACTGCAAATGACATGAATAGCAAGATCACTAGTGCCAAATCTTCAACGGGCTGGTGCGTGTTTTTGATCCATGGTATAGACAATGATAACGGTTATTCGCCTTTGGCTTCGAGTGTATTAAGCAGCCATCTTTCGTACGTGAATACTAATACGGCTGACTACTGGGTAGGTACTTTTGCTAATGTGGTAAAATACATCAAAGAGCGTAATGCTTTGAGTTTTACAGAAATGACTGTTACAGCCGACTCTTTACGTATAACACCTACTGACAATTTGGACAATGCTACTTACGATGCCGCAGTAACCATTCGTCGCCAGTTGCCTTCTACATGGAGCGACGCAAGAGTGTACCTAGGAACTACTTTGCAGACTTCTACCATTGTTACTGTAAACAATGTAAAATACATACAGTTTGACGTAATTCCAGACAAAGGTACATACTCGATCTCTAATAAGAATTCTTCCACATGTGCCACACCAGCGCCTACAGTAACTGCTACCGTATCTTATGAATTAGGGCAAACTGCAACAGCATTAACAGCTACAGGAACGGCATTGAAATGGTATACTGTGGCCACTGGGGGGACTGCTTCAAGTACAGCACCAACACCAAGTACAACTACCGTAGGTAGTACTATTTACTACGTGTCACAGACCTTGAACGGCTGCGAAGGCCCAAGAGCTTCTATAACGGTTACTGTAAGCAATACTTATAAGATTTATAAAGTAAGCACAGCACCAACTATAGATGGTGCGGTGGATGACATATGGAACCATACAAGTGTATCGCCGATCAGTGCTAGTAAGACCCTATCAGGTACGATATCAAGTGCTAATGATTTAAGTGGTACTGCTAAATACCTTTGGGACAATACGTATGTATATGTATTAGCTAAGGTTACCGACGATACCAAGCAAAACGACAGCCAGAATGCTTACGACGATGATGCGGTAGAGTTTTACTTCGACATTAATAATGAAAAGGCGACAAGCTATGATGCCAACGATGTACAGTACACATTTGCTTGGAATGATGGTACCGTAGTGGGTGCATTGCCTTCTGGCAGATCAACTACTGGTATCACTTATAGTGCAGTAAGTACGGCCAATGGATATATTGTAGAAGCTAGGATTCCATGGACGACTTTGCAAGGTGCCGCGACTGCAAATAAAGTTATAGGTATCGATTTTATGATCAATGATGACGATGACGGCAGCACTAGAGATGGTAAACTCGCTTGGAATGCAGAAATAGATAATGCATGGCAAGATGCTTCACTTTTTGGAACGGCAAAGTTGGTTGATGAGGTGGTCACAAGTTTAGTGGACGCAGAGCAAATGTATATGAGCGTATATCCAAACCCTGCAAGAGGATTCATTCAAATACAAGGCATACAAAGCACATTGGATTATAGTATTATAGATAATTCTGGCAGACAACTGGAGTCAGGTAGGACCAATAGTAGTATTAATGTCCATCATTTAGAATCGGGTGTTTACGGCCTGATCCTCCAAAATGGACAAACTAAGAAAGTAGTGAGAGTGGTGGTAGGGGACTAGTGAAGTGAAGGGCAGCAAACCCATTGCTGCCTTTTCATGAGGTTGCATCTGGTCGTATTGCCAATACCTCCAATATTGGTAGGGAACTCAACAAGGGAATATATCTGTTAAAAATAACGCAGGAGGGTAAACGTTCTTCATTTACGATCCATAAAAATTAACCCTAAACTGGTTTTGAGAATAAGAAGCCCAATATGCCTTGCTCAAGGGATATTGGGCTTTCTTTTTTGTTCTTTATAAAAAACACCTAAATTGGAGCCTTAGAATTTTGAAAATCACCAGTAACCGATCTCAAAAGAGTGGCATCATGAATCGCAAAAAAATAGTAAAAGAGATCTTGGCACTTGATCCCATAGAAGATCATTTGAAGATTGTACAACTCAACTCCTTTTACGATTTCCCTTGGGACAATACACGAGCGTTGGAGTTTGCTCTGTTTAGGACTTTTGCAATCCCCAGTATTGGCAACTTACTTCACCATACCCAAGAGTTTGAGCAAAGAACCCAGAAGCGCTACGATGATACGGACCTTCTTTTGAGCGAAATAGTAGAGCATGGTTATGAGAGCGATCGAGGCAAGGAGGCTTTGGCGCGCATGAACATGATGCATGGCCGCTTTCGGATCTCCAATGAAGACATGCGTTATGTGCTTTCTACTTTTGTAATGGAGCCCTACCGTTGGAATCGACGCTTCGGCTATCGCAACTCTACATCCCATGAAACCACGGCTGGCCATAAACTTTGGTACGAAATAGGTGTGCGTATGGGTATACAAGACATTCCGGAAACTTTTGAGGCCATGGAGCAGATGAACATTGCCTATGAGCGAGAACATTTTGGCTATACCGAAGGAGGACGCAAGGTGGCTGATGCCACGGTGAATCTTATGTTGGGCTGGTTTTTTCCAAAATTTATGTGGGGTATGTGTCGTCCTTTTATGTACGCGCTTATGGACGAACCCCTGTTAAATGCTTTAAAGCTCAAGAAACCTTCTAGCGTTATTATTGCTTTTGTAAACGCGGGTATGTCGGTTCGGAAATTCTTCGTTCAGTTGCTCCCAGTGCGTAAAAAACCTATCTTAAGGACTCAAAGAAAAGTAGACTCCTATCCTCAGGGCTATACCGTACAAGGCTTGGGTGTGCAGTATGACAAAAGAGATGTATGAAAATATTTGTACCCAGAAGACACGTAAACATCTCATACAAAATCTATATTTGAAACACAAAGCCCTTATGATTTATGGAAAACAAGGAAGTTTACTTAGATAGGACCATTCATTTTTTAAACCAGATAGGTGTTAAAACGGAGGAACGACCACTTTCTGAAAACACTTTTTTGCCAGGGCTGTGTATTGAGCATGGTACACTACTCGTAGACCGTCACATACTCAGTTTTCCTGGTGATATTTTACATGAAGCCGGACACATCGCTACCACACCAAGCAGTTTTAGAGCCGATATGAACGGTGACCTAAACCCCAGTATGAATACGAGCTTAGGGGATGATATTGCGGCCATACTTTGGTCTTATGCGGCTTTGAAGGCCATAGATCTGCCTCCAGAATTCCTTTTTCATGAACACGGCTACAAAGGATCCAGTGCTTGGTATATAGAAAACTTTACTTCGGGTAATTATGTAGGCTTGCCACTGTTGGAGTGGATGGGTATGACCTATGGCATAGAAAAAGCAGCCCAACATCAATGTTTGCCCTATCCCAATATGATCCGCTGGCTTAGGGAATGAATTGGTTGGTCAGCTCTTGGGGGGTGATTATAACCTCTTTATGGTATTCATTCCAGCACTGTGGAGGTATTTATTGTAATATGGGTTAAATCAGAGCCCTGAAAGGTTGGCAGAGGATTATACGGTACATAATGGGAGTTGAGCCCCATAGTGCAGCTAAATGGTTTTCGTTGCTTTATGGTATTCAGTCGTGAATTTATAGTCTGTCATAATTCTGCAATCCTAGATATGGTTACGTTTATAAAGCCAATACTTTTTATATAGGGAAGATTTGGTGGTATTATAGATAAATATATCCATGAAGATGTCGGTTCAAATACTTTTTAGTGTGCAAACGTTTGCGTTTTTGTGGCAAAAACCTTTGTGGATATAAATTTTAGATTAATTTTGTGTTATTATAACATAAATGAAATATTAAATATGAAAAAACTTCTACTTTCAGTAGCTGCTTTGGCTACAATTTTTTCGGCAAGCGCACAAGACAAATTCGTGATCTATGATGGATCGGCTACGGATATCTTGAAAGGCAATGCTTACGGTTTCAATGGTTTTGATGCTGCATCTGGTGGTATCACAAAAAGTGATTCAACAGCGTTGGGTAATACTTTTTGGTATTTAGAAGGTTCAGTTGTAGGTACAAATGAATACTATGTGGGTGGAAGTGGTAATGCCAACTTTCAAGCAAAACCAAATGTTGCTACTTCTTTTGGTATTGATCTAAAGGTATTAGAAACAGCTTCTTTCTCTTTTAATTACGTTGCTGATGTTGAAGCGAATATTGATGTTGATTTGGAGCAACAATTGTTCAATGCCAAAGGTGAAGATTCAACAGTATTGATCGGTACTACCAAAATCAACTTGAAACCTACACTTACTCCTGTATTGACAGAAGTGGTGAAGCCTGTTTCCGTATTTAAGAATGGTACTGCTGATTTGACTGCTGCTGATTTCGCAAAAGTGAGCAAATTTACAATCAAAGTAAGTTTGACTACTAAAACAGGTACAATTAAGGTTGCTTTCGATGATATCACATTTACTGATGGTACTACATCGGTTTCTGATGCGCTATTGAATACTTTTGCAAATGAAAACGTTACTGTTTACAACATGCAAGGTGCAGTCGTAACTTCTGGTACTGCTGAGACATTGAACTTGACTACTGGTTTCTATATCTTGAAATCTGCTACGCATTCTCAAAAAGTTTGCATCAAGTAATTCATTTGAACTTGAAACAAAAAAGGCCTGACGG
>CAMFLX010000300.1 GCA_945957555.1 uncultured Cytophagales bacterium | reverse complement strand
CTTTTTCCTATCATTTCGTCTCGCTACAAAGTCTAATGCTTAATCTGGGTTTAATGGGTATTATACTTTTTGAACATCTGTATATAATAGCTTAGAGGGTTATTCATCTGGATGCCTCGGAAACTCTGTAAGGTGATTTGTGTCTAATCGTGATGCTTCCGCTTTTTGCCAGCTTGGTTTTTCATTATCTATCCAGGTGTTTTGTACGCTTGCAAACGATTTGGCCATGATCAAACTCGTATTGCCTATCATTCCAGTATTGGCAATGGCCATGTTATGGTGTTGCGTAGCAACAATTGCTGCTTGTTTTCTAATCGGTAGAGCACTAAAGGCCTTTCTCTCCTCATTTAATAACCTTTCCCTTTCTTTATCATCCAAGTCATCCCATCTTAATTGAGTTTTAGGGCTCCAGAATCCATCCCTTTTTTTCATTTTATGGTTATCTTCATTAGAGTTATAGGAGGCTCTCACCTTATGGCCTATATATTTATCAATAGCTTCTTTATCAATATCTACATTGGCATATTTATGTTCCAATTCGGAAGTTCTTTGTGCGTTAAGCGACTGCCAGCCCATATGTTCATAGAACCCAACTGCAGTAGCTGCAGCTGTGGGTATCTCTATGGTTTCAAAGCCTAAAGCTTGTGCTACTTTGGTCATATAATAAACCAAAAGGCTTCCTAGCCCACTTCCAAGTTCTGGATCTGAGATAATGTGGCCCAGTTCGAATATCTTACCATCCCTTGTTGTTCTTATATTATAATTCAATGTTCCTGAATGTAGGTCGTCTTCGTCTCCCTTTACCTGAGTGGCTATTATGGACCCACCAGTATGTGTAATTAGGAAGGTTCTATTGGTCTTTTGGTTTGTTCTCGAATATGGGAAACGTTGAATCGCTTTTGTAGCATTACGAAACTTTGCTTGTGCGTATTGATTTGCAATGTTTTGTAACTTTCGCTGTGTTATGGCTTCAGGTCTACTGTCTATAAATTGAGAAGTTGAACCTGAACGACTAGGCTTGTTGTTTAATTCTTGTGGCTTGTGGCAACTTTCATCTTTGGAAGATGTTAACCTTTTCATAATTTATGCAAGTTTCTTTATAATATGTTATATAAGATGTTTTAAAGGGATGGGCTCATTAAATGTCCAAAGAAGTCATTCATACAATTTTACTGATTTGCATTTAAAAATCCTAATGATTCATGTGCTAACAGTATGACATGATAATTGATATTCAGCTGCTGATATTCTTTTATTCGAAACAAGATAGTTTTTCTTATTTTTGTCGTTTTAGTAAGTAATGATCAAGGAACTTATCGCATACCTGCATACCTATTGTGCATTTACCGAAGAAGAATGCGCTGTCATACAAGAAAGCTTCGTTTTGGAATCCATGAACAAAAAAGAGTTTTTGGTGAAGGCCGATCAGGTTTCTACAGACTTTTATTTTATCATGAGTGGTTATGTAAGGACTTTCTATACCACACAAGAAGGGGAGGAGATCACCACTGACCTGTTTCACAAGGGGGAAATGGTAGCGTCTATGTACAGCATCCTTAAGAAAGTACCAGCTTATGAGTACATACAATGTATTACTGATGCTAAAATCTTTAGGATCTCGGAAGCCAAGTTTGAAGAACTTTCTCATCATAACCCCAAATGGTTGCAGCTGGCACTGAAGCTCATGAAGGGCTTGCTTTTGAAAAAAGAAGAGCGTATCAATGATTTTGCGAAACTTCAGGCCAATGAGCGTTATAAAAAGCTTCTCACTCAAAGCCCAGGCATCGTACAAAATGTGCCCGTACATTATATTGCATCCTACCTAGGCGTGCAGCCACAATCTCTCAGCAGAATTAGAGCCCTGGATTGAATTATTAACATAGGTTATTTTATTCGCCATATTTCTGATAGACTTTTGTCATCAATAAAATTTAAAAATTATGACAAAATCATTGATCACAGGTGTTAACGGCCATTTGGGCAATAACTTACTCAGAAATCTGCTCGCTAAGGGCTTACATGTGAAAGGAACCGTAAGAAACCCTACTGATAGATCCTCATTTGCGGGATTGGAAAATTTCAGTCCCATATATGCCGACCTACATGACGCCAAATCTCTTCTCAAGGCCCTTGAAGGGGTTGATACCCTGTATCAAGTAGCTGCAGTTTTTAAACTATGGACCCCACAGGCCGAAAAAGACATTTATCGAGCGAATATGACAGCAACCCAAAACATTATGGAAGCCGCCGTAGCCCAGGGTGTGAAAAAAGTGGTTTACGTAAGTTCAATAGCGGCTATGGGAAGAAGCCAACTGCCGATGACCCCCGAAACGTATAACGATGAACGAAAAAACGTATACTATCGCTCTAAGATAGACAGTGAAAAGTTGGCTTGGCAAATCGCCAAAGAATTCAAGATGGATATGGTGAGTGTTTGCCCTTCAGCCATGATCGGCTCCCACTGTACTTCATTAACCCCTTCACATAACATGCTACGCATGGTGCTCGATGGTAAAATATTTGCCGATAGTCAATTTTATATCAATTGGGTAGACGTCAAAGATGTGGCAGAAGGTTGCTATCTGGCGGCATTGCATGGCAAAAATGGAGAAAGATATGGCCTGGGCACCCCCAAGGCGATAGGCTTAACCGACATCATAAGTATTGCACAGCGTTTATATCCTAAGCTGCAACTTAAAAAACCTTTTAAAATGTCCAAATGGATGCTTTACTTGACTGCGGCCACTTTTGAAGGAATGACCTTGATCACAAGAAAGGAGCCTATGCTGCAAAGCAACCAAGTTCGTATGTATTTTAATGTGCACCAAGATATGGACATCAGCAAATCGCAACGAGAATTGGGCTATCAACCAATTTCGCCGGAACTTGCCTTAGAAAATGCCTTAAGATACCTGTATGAAAACCCCAGCATTGTATAGTGCTCAGGAACTGTAACGTTTGCGTAATGATCCGACCATATGTCCCTTATATTCTTTACTTTTAGAGGAACAATATTGAAATCGTATCTTTTATGAACATACAAGTCTCTGAATTAAGGCCTTTGATGCTTGCCAAGCTAGCAAAATTGTCATTTGATATAGAAAAAGCAAAGGTCATGGTTGATGTACTTCTTGAAGGTGAGCTGCTTGGACATCGTACCCATGGCCTACAGCTATTTAAGCCTTATGTAGCCTCTTTGTTAAAAGGAGAAATGGAAGTTTTGGGCTCTTATGAAATCCTCAATCAAACGCTTGTATCAGAACTTTGGGATGGCAGATACATGTCTGGTACTTGGTTGACGACCAAAGGTGTGGAACGTGCCGCCGAGATGGCACAGGAACATGGAGTAGGTACTGTGGTTATTAGAAAGTCGCATCATATTGCTTGTTTGGCAGCTTACCTAGAGTTCTGGACGAGGCAGGGCTTCATGGTCATGCTTTCCTGTTCCGATCCTATGAATAAAGCGGTGGCACCTTATGGGGGTACAAAGGCGGTGTACAGTCCCAACCCTTTAGCGGTAGGGATTCCCTCCACTACAGATCCTATCATTATAGACATCAGTACGTCTTCAACCGCTAATGGGGTTATAAACAAAACAAAAGCACTCCAACAGAAACTGCCCCAACCTTGGTTGCTTACACCAGAGGGACGGCCCACCGACGATCCTGCGACTTTCTTTGCCGAGGAGCCCTCTACCATATTGCCTTTGGGAGGAATGGATTTGGGATATAAAGGTTTTGCGCTTGGCCTCATGGTAGAGGCGCTCACCAATGCTTTAGGGGGTTACGGTAGGGTAGAAGAGCCCTATCGCTGGGGCGCTTCTGTATTTATCCAAGTTATAGCGCTTAAGCATTTTTCGGGAGATTCCGCCTTTGTCAGAGAAATCGATTTCTTGAAGAACCAATGTATTCCCAACAGTCCCATAGATCCTAAAAGACCAGTTCGTATGCCAGGGCAAGGAGGCCTGGTACTTAAGTCAAAACAGCTAGAAGAAGGAATACCTGTCGCAGGAGATTGGTTACAATGGTTGACGACAGAGGAAGTATGAGTTTCCTTTTTTAAAACTCGTCTATCCACAGGAGCTTTAAAAAGTTATAATTGCTTAGATATATTATCCCAAGATTGGCTACTGTGATACATCAATACACCATTCTTGATTTATAATTCTGCATTCGTTTTTGGTACATTCTCAACCAAGAAACAACCTTGAATAGAGATGAATACAAATAGCCTCATGAGCATCGTGGGCTTGGGTATTTGAGGTCACGCAACGACACCAAAGCGGGTATCATTATTCATTGTAAAATCATTAGACTGAGCCTCGAATTAATTACTTATATCTCTATATTGATATTTTTGGGGAAACAAAGATTTTGAAAGTTCCGGCAAGTTGCATTACCCTAGACATATAATATCTTGTGTTTTCGGAACATTTCAAAACTTTTATAAAAGTATTCTAATTTTAAAAAGATGATAAAGTCAACAATATTATTTTCTCTTACATTTCTATTTTCACAGCTTTTGGGACAGAACCTTATTATAAATCCTGGGGCAGAAGAGCAGCCATACAAATCCGGTTGGACAAATGTGCAAGGTAGTTGGACTTCTGAAAATGCGACAACACTGGGGATAATACCTCACGGAGGGATGTATCATTTTGCGGTACCCGCAGCTTGCTATCTAGAAGCATCTACTGGTAATAATTCTGAGATTTACCAAGATATTGATGTGGCTTCCGATGCAAGTTCTATTGACTCTGGAACTGCCCTATTTGTATTTAGTGGCTGGGTAGCAACTTATCAAAGTCAAGACAATTCTAGAATCGTTATCGAATACAGAGATGCATCCACTCAAATCATATTTACCTATGACAGTGGGTACTTGAAGAAAAATTCTTGGTATAAAGTAACTAACTCAAAGATTGCGCCTATTAATACACGCACTATAAGAATTAGACTCATCAGCAAATGTGGTGGAACTACAGGTGATGATGATGGATATTATGATGATTTGTCGTTAACTTATGAAAAAACAAATGTTGTGACTGCTTTGAATGATGTTTTGCTAGGTGATTTTTCCGAGATTCTTGGAGTTCGAATATTTGATATTAATGGGAAAATAATAAGTTCCAACAAAAATCTTAATAATTTATCTATGAGCGAATTACCTAAAGCTATCTTAATTATAGCTGTGGAAACTAAAGAAGGAATTGTAATTCGAAAAGTGATAAATTACTAGTTTTTAAACACCGCAAGTTTCGGGTTTTATCACAATACAAAGCTCCTTACCTTTGGGATGTCAAACAGAGATCCAACAATGAAAGATCAAGAATATGTTCATTATAATAGGATTGCAGAAGCCATCGCATACATTGGGCAAAACTTTAAAAATCAACCCAATCTCGACGAAGTGGCGGAGCGTGTGAATTTAAGCCCCTTTCATTTTCAGCGTCTTTTTACCGAGTGGGCAGGTGTAAGCCCTAAAAAATTCCTGCAATATGTGAGTTTGGCCTATGCCAAGGAAGCATTGCGCGGAAAACCTACTACCTTGTTTGACGTGGCTCAAGAAACAGGTCTTTCGGGCACAGGTCGCTTGCACGATTTATTTATGAAGATAGAAGGCATGACCCCTGGGGACTATAAAAACGAAGGGG
>CAMFLX010000299.1 GCA_945957555.1 uncultured Cytophagales bacterium | reverse complement strand
TCCGAGATTCCTCTACGTCTCGTGGGCTCGGAGATGTGTATAAGAGACAGAGTACCTCCTGCATCTACACCCATGTTTAATGAAGAGGTGCTGTTGCCATAATTGTATGTACCAATCTCAGGATCAAGACCCGTATATTTGGTAAAAGTCAACAAGTTTTGAGCAGCCACATAAATCCTTACCTTTTGCATTTTGACTTTGTCCGTAATAGAATTTGGTACTGTGTAACCGATCTGCAAGTTTTTAATCCTCAAATAACCACCTTTTTCAATGTAACGGTCTGACATCCTAGCATTGTTATTAGGATCACCAGCAGCCATCCTAGGAACAGTATTAGAAGAACCTGGACCTGTCCATCTATTCAACATTTCAGCAGACATATTAGAGTTAGGGTCTCCGCCTAACAAGTTAAATGATGAACCATTGAAAATCTTGTTACCAGCCACACCTTGGAACGTAATGTTAATGTCAAAACTACCATATTGAGCTGCAGCAGAAATACCATAATAAACTTTAGGAAGCGGACTACCCAAGGTCGTTCTGTCTTTATCGTTCACTACACCATCTCCATTGATATCTTTAAATTTAATATCACCAGGACGTGCTTGGCTCATAGTACCACCTGTAGCTCTGATCTTAGCAGCTTCGTCTTCAGTCTGTATGATGCCATCTGTTTGGTAACCATAAAACTCCGCAACAGAGAGTCCTTCTTTTGTAATATTAGTAGTAAATATTCTGTATTGACCTTCATACAAAGGATCTCCCATTTCAAGAACTTTGTTTTTGATCATGGTCATATTTCCTTTTACTGAATATTTCAATTTGGACTCTTCGTTACGATATTCCAAAGACAATTCTACACCCCTATTTCTAATTTTACCAAGATTTACATAAGGAGCTTCTTGAACACCAGTAAAACCTGGAAGTGTTTTCCTTGTCAGCATATCAGTAGTCATTCTTGTGAAATAGTCCACAGAGAACAACAACTTGTCTTTGTACAAACCTAAGTCCAAAGCGATGTTGGAAGTAGTTACGTTTTCCCATTTGATGTTTGGATTCCCAGCGCCTAGTGGTGCCTTACCACTGGCCAAGGAATTATTGATGGCATAGTTTTGCCCTGTAGCAATGTTGGTGGTATATGGATAGTTACCCCCTGGAATATTCTGGTTTCCTAATTTACCCCAGCTCGCTCTAATCTTCATAAAGCTGATAGTTTTCTTGAAAGGAGCAAAGAATTTTTCTTCAGAAACTTTCCAACCTGCTGCGAAAGAAGGGAAATTACCCCAACGACTATTTTCAGGGAATCTTGAAGAAGCATCAGCCCTCATATTCGCTGTAAAAAGGTACTTATTGTCATACTCGTAGTTGATCCTTCCTAAATAAGACAAAAGAGAATATTCTTCTACGCCACCAGTAGCAGTAGCAGTAGAGTCTGTCAAGGCTGCATCGAGATATTGCTGATCTGGATCATTTGATACAGTTTTTTGCTTTGACGTAGCAAAGCCCTCTCCCCTATTACTTTGTGCACCTACGAGTGCCAAAACTCCTATCTTATGCTTTTCTGCAATAGTTTTTTCATAGTTCAATGAGTTCTCAAACAATACTTGGGTTCCAATATTTTGATTTCTAGAAACTGTTGCGATTTGATTCGATTGCTTAGCAACCACGTTTTTAGCATCATCCAACATCAAATACCTACCGATATAACCAGAGTTTGTATTTGAACCATACACATAACCTACTGTAGATTTGAATTTCAGGCCTTTGATCAACTCATATTCACCAAACCATCTTCCCATGAAATTAAGGCCCCTATCTACATTAGACCTTGTTTTCAAATACGCCAACGGGTTGGGTTTATCAGTACGATCCACTCCTGATGCATAAAGACTATCTCCTCCACGACCAGAGTATGGTTGGGTTATAGGATCCATTTGTAATGTAGTAGCTACCACTGAGTTATATGGATCTGCATCGTACAAGGCTGTTCTTTTATAAAACGCCAAATTGACGAAAGAACCTACTTTTAATCTTTTTGAAGCTTGGTAATCGGCATTTGCCAAAAAGTTGAATCTTTCATAGCCAGAGTTTTGAATGATACCCTCTTGATTTAAATAACTACCAGAAACATAGTAATTAGATTTTTCACCACCTCCATTAGTTGACAAATTATAGCTGTTCATTTTGGCTTTTCTAAATATCAGATCTTGCCAGTCGGTACCTTTGCCAAATGATTCAGGATCTGCATATTTAATAGTGCCATTTTTTGCCATTGATGCCTCATTAGTCAAAATAGCATATTGGGTTGCATCAAGTAGATTCATTTTTTTCCAAGCTTCTGACTGACCTGTCAAATAGTTGAAATTAAACGAAGATTTTTTCTTGTTTCCCGATTTAGTGGTTACCAATACCACGCCATTCGCACCTCTGGCACCGTATACGGCACAAGATGAAGCATCTTTCAATACATCTATGGACTGGATGTCATTAGAGTTCAAGAAAGCGATATTGTCTACAGGTACACCATTAACTACATACAATGGATCCGCATTACCAATAGTGGCTATACCACGAATCCTAATTGTAATAGGTGAACCTGGCGCACCAGTATTCTGAGTAACGTTGATACCCGTTGCTCTACCTTGCATGGCCAAGGTAGGATCCGTAACTGTTACA
The DNA here is from genome assembly GCA_945957555.1 of uncultured Cytophagales bacterium. Lineage (GTDB taxonomy): Bacteria > Bacteroidota > Bacteroidia > Cytophagales > UBA9547 > CAMFLX01. The sequence continues at coordinate 2,978 of CAMFLX010000299.1, read as the reverse complement.
CGGTTCAATTCTTCAGATTTAACACTAGAAATAGATCCTGTAACGTCTGATTTCTCCTGAGTACCGTAACCAACGATCTGTACTGTCTCAAGTTTAGTGACATCCTCCTCTCTCTGAACATTGAAATTAGTGGTTGTGGCAAGTGGCAATTCTGTAGTAGAATCATCATCATACTTTATCACCAGTGTTCCATTGGCGTTTTCTGCAGGAACAGTTATGGTATAGTTACCACTTTCATCCGTCTCTGTCGCCAAGTTTGTGCCTTTAATGAACACAATAGCTCCTACAACTGGGCTATTATCAGTTTTTGACAATACTTGTCCGGAGATCACCTTTTCATTACCCGTAGGTGTCACGGTCATTACATCTTTTTGTGCTCCATCACCGGCAGGAGGGTCTGATGTTTGAGAATAACCTACGGTCGAAGCACCTACTCCAACGATAATAAACATTGCTTTGAGCCTATCTTTCCTAGAAAAATGGCACCATAACTTGGGCAGTTTTTTGAACATTTGTAAAAAAAAAATTAATTGTCTATTAACAAATGTAAATACTTTTTGTCATATTTACACTAAGTATTTTTTTTTACATTAAATTATGGACAAATTTTCACTCATTATATCTCTTTTATCTATTTTATTATTAATATGTATCATTATTATAGGCTTTAATTATAAGTTGAAAATCCAAAGAAAGCACAATGAGCAAAAGTTGCTAGAGGATTTCAATCTGGTCAAAAAACATTTAGAGACTAACATAGGTTATGCAAAGCAAATAGCGTCAGGCGACTATAGTGTGATCAACAATGCCTCAGGTATAGAAGATGAGTTGGGCAAATCGCTGGTGGAAATGAGCACCAACCTCAAAACCGCCGAGATTGAAGACCGAAAAAGAAATTGGTCTATGATGGGCTTAACCAAATTATCGGAGATCATCCGCGTCTCTAACAACGACCTCACGGAACTCTCCTATGAACTCATTGTATTTCTGGTCAAGTATCTTGAGGCCAATCAAGGTGGCCTGTTCGTGATCAACGAAAGTAACCCAGACCATAGATATTTAGAGCTTCTGTCGTGCTATGCATTTGAAAGAAGGAAGTATCTTGAGAGAAAGATTGAGCTCGACGAAGGGTTGCTCGGACAGGCTGTGCAGGAAAACGACCTTATTTATCTCACCGAAATTCCCAGCGACTATGTGAGGATTACCTCTGGCTTAGGCACTGCAACGCCCAAATCGTTGATCATAGTACCCCTAAAGACTGAAAGTGATGTGATTGGTGCCTTAGAAATAGCCAGTTTCAAAACTTTTGATGCGCACGAAAGGGAATTCCTATCAAAAGCCTCTGAAAGTATTGCGGCCTCGCTGATCAGTTCTCGGATCAACGACAATACCAGCAAACTGCTGCACGAATCGCAACAACTCGCGGAACAGCTCAAGCAACAAGAAGAAGAAGTAAGACAAAACCTGGAAGAGATGCAAGCCACACAAGAGGAGATGGTACGCAAGGAACACGAAATCAACAAACTGCTGGGTGAGTCGCGTCAAAGTGAAATCTTGCTCAAAAAAAAGATGGAAGAAAATAGCCGACTAGAAGCTGATAACAAAATGAGACAGCAGCAGATGCTGACCGAACTTGAAAACAACAAGAAGGTGACCACAAGTGTGCTCAATAACCTTCCGCAAAGAATCTTCCTCAAAGACAAGGAGGGACGCTTCCTACTCCTCAATGAATCTGTAGCAGCAGATCTAAACAAGTCTATAGAAGACTTGCTCGGCAAAAATGATTTTGAACTTCACAAAAAAGAAGATGCGGAGAAATTCTGGAGCGACGAAAAAGTAGTATTGGACAAACTGAAGAAAATAGATACTTATGAAGATTTTGAAGTAGACGGAGTGCGTAAATATATGTATACTGTAAAAATGCCTTTTAAATTTCCAAATAACGATCAATATGGCATACTAGGTTATCAGTCTGATATCACAGAATTGAAAACGCTCGAACTTAGGATCAAGAATACTGAAGTGGAAATCGCGCAAAAAGAATTGGAAACCCAACAGGAATTGGCGTCTAAAAACGCCTTGATAGAAGAACTGAAAAAACAACTGAAGCCTTAAAGGACAAGATCAACCGGGTTACCTGCCGCCGACCTTGTCCTCGCCAAATAAAAAGGAGCATGATGAATATCACCACGCTCCTTTTTATTTATTGGTGTTGCTATTAGTACCTACAGATTCAGCTTTTGAGCATCAGAAATGAATTTCTCCAATCCGCTAGTGGTCAATGGGTGATTTAATAAGCCCATGATGGAGCTTAATGGAGAAGTGATCACATCAGCACCTACTTCCGCACATTTCATAATATGAATCGTATGACGGATGGAAGCCGCCAGGATCTGAGTCTCGTAACCATAGTTGTCGTACACTGTCCTAATCTGATGAATAAGATCCATGCCATCAAATGAGATGTCGTCTAGTCTACCAATAAATGGAGATACATACGTGGCACCAGCCTTGGCAGCCAAGAGCGCCTGTCCCCCACTAAACACCAAGGTACAGTTGGTTCTAATGCCTTTTTTGGTAAAATAGCTGATCGCCTTCACTCCTTCTTTGATCATTGGGATCTTCACCACAATCTTAGGATCTATTTTCACCAACTCTTCACCTTCTCTGATCATCCCCTCAAGGTCTGTTGAGATAACTTCTGCACTTACATCTCCATCTGTGATGTCACAGATGGCTTTGTAATGGGCCAAAATGGCTGATTTACCTTTAATCCCTTCTTTGGCCATTAAAGAAGGATTGGTCGTGACACCATCTAGCACGCCTAAGTCGTGTGCTTCTTCAATTTCACGTAAATTGGCCGTATCAATAAAGAACTTCATATTGCTATTTTTGATTTTAAATTTTACAATTATCCACAGGCACTTGCTTAACAGCGCTCAGATCAATATTTGCTCTTAATGAAGAGCAAATAGACC
>CAMFLX010000298.1 GCA_945957555.1 uncultured Cytophagales bacterium | reverse complement strand
GAACAGATGATAAAGAGAATTTTGGCTACTTGCTTGAAACAAATCTTAGAATTGAAGGCAGAAGTGAAACCGAGATACAACTATTGGTCTCTGAATGGCAGAGAGGTAGCGAGATATTTGGAAAAGGAGGAACATTTGCTGAATATGAAAAAGCGACACAAAATCTAAGAAAAGACTCATTTTGGATTTTTTTAAACAGTTCTTCAGAAACTGAAGAATCCTATTTGTCCAAGCAAAAACAATTTATAAGCGAACAGCATAACTTTGACAGAAGAACAGGGCTAATGATATACGTTCCAAATTTTCGGAAAACGCTTATGAAAATTAAATGTCCCGTATTGGCAATTTTTGGAGAAAAAGACACTAACGTTAATTGGAGGCAAACTATTGACCTCTATAAAGAAACAATTGGGAATAAAACGAAGTCTAAGCTAACAATAAAGACTTTCCCTGACTGCAACCATAACCTTAAAAGTTGTAAAACCGGTGGATTGAAAGAAACTATTGAAAACAGTAATATATATCAACCACCGTGCGATGGATATTTTGAGACAATGACGGACTGGTTAAAAAAAGTGGTGCTCTCAAAATAAAAACTAACGCCAAAACAGCAATTTGACGTAATGGCGGGTGAGGTGCTTCGTAGAAACATTTTTGGTATATTTGATTGTTTGCTTCGTACGAGCATTTGTAATAAAATCCCGCCACTACACCATGCCACAAACCGTTAGTTGGAAATTTAACATACAACGATCTGTGACTGACAAAAGTAAAATAAATGGAGATCAGAAACCATAGAAACGAGGCGAAGCCGAAAAGCCATATGAGTAGGGGAAATTTTTTAAAAACAAGTTTATGAAAAAAGTATTTACGGTCTCATTTTGGGTATTACTACTAACGACCAAAACCCTTTTTGCCCAATGGACTAATCTAGGTGCAGATGCAAGTGGGTCGAAGAATTACAGCTTTCTGGCAGTGTCGGCAGATGGGAAAAACATTGCCTCATACGATATAGGGTTTAACTCATCCTTTCAAATTGTTTATCAGTACACTACATCGCACGACTTTGGGGCTACATGGCAAATATATGCGGCTTCTAGTTCTGCGCCGATGGATATGTTTTGGGATGGAGATGTGTTATACGTACAAGAATCTGCAACCCCTACCACTTTAAAAAAGTCTACTGACTTTGCTGCCAGTTTTACAGTACAGAACAGTAACCACAATATCGTAGGAAAGGTACTGCAATCTCCTAATGGTAACTGGTACAAACAATATCTTGGCAACGGGTACTCTTCATCTGACAAAGGAATTACATGGACTATAGTTGGGCTTGGTGGTAGCGGCTTTATGGAGTATTTAGTAGCAAACAACGGTAGCATTGTTGCAACTTTCAGCCAAGGGGTAGCCTACAGTACAGATGGAGGAAACACTTGGGTTAATTCCACATTTTCGACCAATGATACCTGGACTGATTCTCAAAACTCTATCAGCAAAACTTCCGATGGAACACTTATTTATTTGTGCAAAACAGCAACTAGGGTGTACAAGTCGACAGACAATGGTGTTTCTTGGCAACTAGCCGCTAGTACATTGCCTGTGAATCCTATAAAATTATTATGTTCTGGTAACGACATTATCACTCTTTCGAAAAATGGTTCTACTTACAAAAGCACAGACGGTGGTAGCACTTTTACACAAATGACAAAAATCAATGGCATTCTAAGTGCAGGTGCGGCTATGGTGGCATCTACATCTGACATTTTCATTTCTGGCACTAGTGGGATTTACAAATACAGCAGTACAATTACTGGCATTGAGAATGAAGCTGAATTGGCAGAAGTATCTTTATATCCCACACCTTGTCAAGAGATTTTGTTTATTGATTCTAGAAATTCGGCTGTGTCTTATTCAATCTCAAATTTGGCAGGCCAATCAGTTTTGTGGGGCATATTAGATACAAACCAAGTTAGCCTCAGAGATATAGAAAGTGGGGCTTATCTGTTGACATTGGTAAATGGAGAAGGTAAAAAATCAACAAAAAAAATAATAAAGCAATAAATCTTCCACTAAAACTGTGTTCAAGGAAAACTAGGGCTTTATTGATTTATGGTTCGAGGTTCGCGTTACGTCCCTCTGTCTCGGTGGAGACTTACACCTCCTTTATCCCCTTAGTTTTCTTGAACACCTGCCGTTATAGGGTCCTTTTTCTTCATGGTCAGCTCACAAGACATTTATTATATGTATCACAGATTGAGGTAAAGGCTACAAAACTGTAGAGCCTGTCCCGAGCAACGGGAGACGAAATATCGGTAGCCATACATGTCAGATGGGAGTATTCGCGCTAGCGACGACATAGTGATAGTCGTAGGAATACCGTCTATCAGAAATTCCAAGCTCAAAACTATTTCGTTGCTACGCAACTTCGTGTTGGAATTAGCAAGGTTTCTACCCATATATCGTCCCGATGGGACTAAACACCTCAGTAATCTTAACACGCCCATGGCCTGTAACTCAATGGCTATTTGTTTCGTTCTCCCGAATACGAGACAGCCACAGACCGAGCTAAAAAAGCCCCGACACGTCTGTCGGGGCTTTCATCTTTAGTATCCTTTAGGCAGGTCTGCCTGTAACGGATATCTGCACTGGGTCGCTCCACTCGCCTACGGGTTTATCGCGCTTCATGTAGATCGCGATGTACATACACTTCAAGAGCCTAGGCTTACTGTTTATAAACGTTTGATACAATATGGTAAAAACTATTGCCCTAGAATAAAAAAAACAACGATATACAATACCGTATACACTAAAATCAGTACTAATCTCCAAATCGGACATTGATGTCCGATTTGGAAACAAATTGTCCGAAATGGATATCTATTGTCAATATCAGTGCTTGGAAATACTTAATATTTGTAAAAAATCTATATTATTCAAAAATGAAAAAACACTTACTATTATTAGGAGTATTCGCTGCCAGTATGGCAAGTACTGCTCAAACGCTTATTGAAAGGTATAAATTAGACTTTGCCTCTTCAAAAGGAGAAAACGGCACCACTGGTCTTTATGCCGGCTGGGCTACCACAGACAGAGGCAACCAAGCCAATGGCGCTGTGAATTTTAATGGCAGCAATCATTTGTCGCTAGGAAACCCTACCATAAATGCTACAAATGGGTTTAGTATTTCCTTTTGGTACTACCCCAGTAGTACCATGACAGGAACAAGCAACCATTTTGTGATGTCAAAAAGAGCTGTTTGTACGTCGGGCAATCAACTAAACATTATCGCTACCCCATCAACCAATACACTATCAATTAATTTACGTAAAGACTCCCCTGCACCAGCTTTTACAGCGAACACTAGTGTTACAACCACTATGGATACTTGGCAATTGATCACCTTTGTGGTGGACAATACCAACCATAGGGTGCTAGGCTATGTAAACAATACATTGGGTGCTTTTAGTGCATACTCTAACACGACTAGCAGTATTGTAGATTTTGCCACAACAACTGATTTGGTTTTGGGTAGTTCTCCATGCGTAAATGCCGACGGTTCTGTAAAGTTCAAAGGAAAACTCGATGAAGTACGTTTGTATGCTTCTACGCTTACAGCCACACAAGTGGGTGCCATATATTCGGAAACAACAACTACTCCCGTGGCCACTGCTGTATCAGCAAGTAACTTATTAGTCTATGAAGACAAAATGGATATGAACTGTAGCAATAACCCCAAAAACACAGCGGTAGGCGCAAGTGCTACGACTAATCGTGGTAATGATGCGAACTCTGCTACATTATTTAATGGAACCTCATCTGTATCGCCCACTCATGATCGTATGTTGATCAACCCCTTGTCTGAATTACAGAAAAACTATTCTAATCTCACGATTTCTGCTTGGGTAAAACGTACAATTTCTGACAATAACAGTTTTATCGTTTCCAACTATTACGGTACCAACGCTTGTGGAAACAACACCAATCAAAACGGAATGGTATTTAGAATATTTAATGGTAAGATTAATTTTTTCACCACTGAGGGAATTCAAAATGCCTCTATTAGTGGCAGCACCACATTAGGATTAAACACTTGGTATCAAGTTGCAGTAAGACTCAAACAGCCTATTACAGCTGCGAGTGATATTGAACTATTTGTTAATGGTGTAAAAGAGACCCCAACTATTGACCAATTTACCATGACCAATTTGCCGCAGTTTATCCCTACTACCAATGCCAATTTAACAAGTATAGGCGGATCGATAACTTCAGTAAATACGGTATGTAATACCGACCAATCTATGGCTGGCGCCATAGACGATTTGAAAATATACAAAGGGCTTTTGAGCGACAACGAAATACTAAGTTTGTCTACAGAAGCTGCAAGTGCCAAAACGGTCACGAGTGACGTAACGAGTAGTCTAACCTTGGAAGAAACGTTCACTTTTACGGATTCTACAAGCTTTGCCACAAAATACAACGGTAGTTATAGTGGAATTAGTTTTGCACCAGACCATTTTGGGAATGCAAGATCGGCCATGCGTTTTTCAGGAGCTAATGCCTACATTAATGCTGGTATAAACATAAGTACAACTGTTGCCGATGGCGATCCTTTTTCATATTCGGTTTGGATCAATCCTGAAGACCTTATGTCGAACAACATGATTCTTGGCCATGCAGGTGATGGAGGCTGCGAAAACCAACGTCAGCAATATTTTAGAATTCTGGATGGTAAAGTCGACTTCACCGCAGTATTTAATTTAGTAGCAAACTCGGCCTATCGTTCTGTTACTGGTAATACTTTATTGAGTCCTGGCACTTGGTACCACGTTGTTGTAAACGTGAACCAACCAATAACCTCTGCTAACGACATTCAAATCTACTTAAACGGCGTCAGAGAAACTGTAACCATCACAAGTAACGGTACGGGTAGCTTGCCAGTAAACACTTCAAAATTAGGTTTCGGCAACTATTTAAGAACCACCGGTACACCTTGTAATATAAGCACCGATGCATCGTTTAAAGGGATCATTGACAACATCAAGATATTTGATAAATTTTTATGCGAGGAAGATATATCTGCTTTATATAACGAAGCAAATCCTATCCTTACTTCAGCAAATGATTTATTGGTAAATTCTGATAATAATATAGTAGTGGTTTATCCTAACCCTGCTACTCAAACCCTTACAGTACAAAACTACTCAAACACCAAATTTGCTATTTCAGACCAACTAGGCAGAACAGTTCTGCAAGGCCAATCGAACAATGGCTCCATAGATGTGAGTACATTAGAAAAAGGAATTTATTATGTCAAACTTGAGGACAATCGTATCGCAAAGTTTGTAAAGGAATAAAAAACCTCTACGTATGGTATGATTTGTAAACTACACAAATTATCTATCGAATAAGGTGGGCTGCCTCAATAGGGCAGCCCACCTTATGTTAGTGAGAATATTTATAACAATCCCCAGCTGTAAAAATAGGAAAGGCATTGGGTTCTGGAATTGACAAAAACCTCCTTCGACTTACAGGAAATGAATGATAGTAGTTTGTTATAGAACAGATCACGATTATCCATAGAATATTAAATACAAATCAGGCTTTTCGTGCAACATGAAAAGCCTGATTTGTTCTTAAACCCAGAATAATCATTAGAAATTTAC
>CAMFLX010000297.1 GCA_945957555.1 uncultured Cytophagales bacterium | reverse complement strand
AGTAAAGGAATCTGCTGATAAAATGCTTCTGCAATAGCCGGATAATAATTCAATGCTGCTGTACCTGAGGTACAAAGCAAGGCAACTGGACTTTGTAATTTCTGAGCCATACCCAAGGCTATAAAGGCTGCGGAGCGTTCGTCGGGAATGGTATAGGTTTTGATTTGTGGATGCCTTACAAAAGCTATGGTGAGCTGTGCGCACCTTGATCCTGGACTTAACACGACATGCTTGATCCCTTTTTGTGCACAGATCTCGGCAATGTTTACTATGGCTTGGATGATCACAATCTAAAATATTGAATTACAAATGCTAATTTATAAACTTGCATCCATAATATTGGTTCAATGTTAAAAAATAAGACACGAGTCTTTGAGTCGATCAACTATACCAGCTCCTGACTGAGTTGCTTTTCATAAATAGTCTTGTAGACACCATTGCTTTTGAGCAAATCATCGTGTGTGCCCACCTCTACTACTTCGCCCTTATCCAAAACGATGATTTTATCGGTCAACTTCACCGAAGATACTCTGTGAGAAATCACTATGGAGGTTCTTGCCTTTAAAACGTCTTTGAGATTATTCAAAATGTTATGTTCCGTTTTAGTATCCACAGCAGAGAGACAGTCGTCTAAGATCAAGATTTTAGGATCTTTGAGCAAGGCCCTAGCAATAGATACCCTTTGCTTCTGACCTCCAGATAGTGTAATGCCCCTTTCGCCTAGCATAGTCTCATACTGACTTGGAAAATCGATGATGTTCTGGTGTACATCTGCCATTTGGGCAACCTGTTCTATATCTTTCTGCAATGCATTATCCACACCGAAAGCAATATTGTTTTTGATCGTGTCGGAAAACAAGAAAACATCTTGTGGCACGTACCCTATAGAGCGCTTCAAATATTGAGGATCGTAATCCTTAATGTCTACACCATCGATACGGATCTTTCCTGAGCTAGTATCATACATACGCAGTGCCAAAGCAGCTATACTACTTTTACCAGAACCAGTAGAACCCAATATGCCAAGACTTTTCCCTGCCTCTATGTCGAAACTAATGTTTTTTAAGGCTACTATACCCGTATCAGGATACACAAAATCTACATTTTCAAAGGATACGCTTCCTTGCAGGGCAGGTTGCAGGCTCTTTTCCGAAGTAATTTCGTTTTTATTGTCAAACAGTTCATTAAGCCTAGCTTGCGATGCCTCTGCACGCTGTACAATACTCGTCACCCAGCCTATTGCCGTGAATGGCCAAGTTAAGTTAATGATGTAGAGAATAAACTGGGCTATGGAGCCTACACTGAGCTCATTGTTCATCACTTTATTACTTCCCACAAAAACAACCAAAGTGATACTGATCCCAATGAGCCCTGTCATGAGTGGCTGAAACAAGCCTTGAATCTTTGTCAGCTGCATCGATTTGGCCTTGAATGCCAAACTATTGTCAGTAAACTTTTGAGTAATTTCTTTCTCCTTACCAAAAGACTTTACCACTCTGATACCCGCAAAAGACTCTTGTGCAGTGGTAGAGAGGTCAGAGAGATTCTCTTGAAGCTCGGTGGAATAGTTTTCTATTTTTCTACTGATATAGAAAATCGAAAACGAAAGCAAAGGCATGGGCAAAAGTGAATAGATGGCCAACTCCACATTGCTTTGAAACATAAAATAGATCGTTGCTACCGTTGAGGTAATCATGTTGATGCCATACATCACGGCAGGGCCGAGGTACATTCGCACCTTACCCACATCCTCGCTCATACGAGCCACCACATCACCAGTGTTATTCTTTTTATAAAAGGCAAGATTAAGACTTTGTAAATGTTTGTAAATATCGTTTTTCAAATCGTTCTCGATGAGGCGAGACATTACGATAATGGTTTGGCGCGTAAGGAAGAGAAAGAACCCTGATGCCAAGGCGAAACCCAACATCCATAAACCTTTGACCTTGAGCACATCAAGCGTTTGCTCTTTTACAGATTCGGGAACTGTACCTGAGTAGGTTGATGATATACTTTTGAATAAAATCTCAATGGAGGTAAAACTTTCCTTCACATATTCCGGAATGAAGACTTTAAAAAGGTTATGCAGCGTAACGAACAGTATGCCTAAAATGAAGTGATATTTATATCTAACAAAGTATTTATTGAGCTTGATGAGATTCTTCAAAACGAGAAATGTATGTTTAAACACAAAACTAACAAATTAGTCCCTATGGTGGTTCAGAAATTTAATAAGAATTGGTTTTTTGAGTGATTTATAATTCTATATAGCTTGACTCAAGATACAATTTCATAATGAATTAATAATTGTAGTCTTTGTAGTAGATTATATTTTAGTTCACTATTTTTATACTTCTCAAATGCGATTTACCAGTTATTTGAATCATTCATTTAATTGCATAAATGCTCAAAAAATATTTTTGAGCATTTATGATCCACTTATCGAGGAAAATTATTTTCAGATTGTTGATATACTGAACTCATGGCATAAAACTCTTAATCACTCCGTTGCCATAAAGGAGGATTAAGCCATTCCCCCCCGGACTTGGGACGTCTTTAAACGTAAATCTAAAATCACCATTTGCTTCCTTTGTTACATAGAGTCGCCCATCGGTATTGTACATGGGACTGGGTACATAGAAACCTACACTTAAGCTTACTTCATCAGCTGCCACAGGTAGTCTATTTGTAATTTTATAGGTTTTGGTTTCCTTTAATTGTTCTGTAAATTCCAGTCGGAGCCCATTCTCAGCTACTACGTTTCCCTTCTTAAAAAAATCATACACATGCTTGCCATCTTCTACCAAATACCAGAGTGTATCCGCAATCATGCCATTGTAAGTAGCGCTTCCCTTATATACAAGTTTCTCTGGCTTAGTCGCAAGCATGAGCTTTCCAGCTACAAAAATTGCCGAATTTAGAGAGCTATAAAGTTTACATTTTTCAAATGAAACTTCGATAGAATCACTCTTATGACTGATTTCAATGTTCTTCTCAATGCCATCCTTTGAATAATAATCATCACCCTCTACCTTCAAACACATTTGCACTTTACCTTTGCCTGGGTATATATCTCTCCAGATATAATATTCATAATTACCTAAGCTGTAGCCACCTTCGGGGGGATTGCTACTTTGTATAGTAATAGTCAATGTCACAGTCTTCTTGATATTTTGTTCCATGAGTTCAAAGGTATTAACCGAAGTAAATCCACTCTGAAAAGAGCCAGTACCTTCAGGCTTTGCCTGAAAAATCATTTGTTTGTGAGTTAAACTTTTGTTGTTTAACTCGATCGTATCATAGTGGGGTAATTGAATGGGTTGTGGATCTGGTGTATTTTCTGGTTTATTACAAGAAAACATGAGCAATGACAAGAGCAAACCAACCAATGAGAACTTTATTACCATAGTATTTAATATTCAAATAATTTTACAGAGGCAAAGATAATTGCAAATCGAATTTATAAATCCTTTAACTATCTAACGGTATTATAGAGACCTGCAAATGCAATTTTGACTGATCGAACGGATAGCCAATACATCTTTCTGATAGAATTCTAAATTTTCAGTGATATGGTGCATCAATTTACGATCGTAAAAATTAACCATTGTTTTCTTACTCCTCTTAGTTACCGTACATAAAATTTGCCTATTCTCTTACAAGGTCGTACCTTTAAAATCTTATTAATGATCAAAAGATACAATGGCTACTACATCAGACATCTCAAGAGGCGCTTTTTTGAGGTATAACAACGAACTGGTAATGATTATGGATTATGTACATATCACTCCTGGAAAAGGAAATGCGATATATACGGTAAAGAGTCGTAACGTAAAAACTGGCAAACAAAGTGAGATTCGCTTTCGTTCTGGCGAGAAAATAGAACTGGTAAGGGTTGAGGTACGTGAAATGCAATACTTGTATATGGAAAACGACGCCCTGATCTGCATGAACCAAGAAACCTTTGAGCAAATCCCGATAGATAAGATTCTTTTTGGCGACAGCATTAAATTCCTCCAAGAAAACATGATCGTGTTGGTGAAATTTGACGATAATGATGAGGCGATCTATGCAGAAATCCCTAAACATGTAGAACTTACGGTAACTTACACTGAAAACGGCGTCAAAGGCGATACTACTTCAAGGACTTTAAAGTCGGCTGAGGTTGAAGGCGGAACCTTGGTACAAGTCCCTCTATTTATAGAAGCAAATGACAAAATAAGAATCAATACAGAGACTGGTGAATATGTGGAAAGAGTGAAATGATCAGTCCTACCAAATATAAAATGCTGACAGAAATTTCATTCTCTGTCAGCGTTTTGTTTTCAATATCAGATACAATCTAAAGATTTAAGCCCTTCCCGAAAGCTTTCTAAAAGTCTTGATCATACTGTAAACTAGACTTAGGCTTACACACATAGGACAAAGTCCAAACCTAAAGAACGTCAACAGTAACTTTTTATACCAAGGCAACTGTACTGGAATAATAGGGCAAGACTTTCCATCACCCTCATATTCATGTATTCCCCAAATATTTTCCAAAGTTTTCATTATCACACTTTCAAAATTAGAAGTATTTTTTGTTACACTAGTCGCCTTTATTTTAGGAATTCTTTTATAAGAGCTATTGATAAATGGTCACCCACATATTTGCCATAATATGCCACAGCGATCTTACCATTTTCATCAATGAGAAAATCAGCCCCTATCCTATTAGCGTTGCCATCTTGTTTCATTTTCTTCTTGAACAACTTTTTACCGACTTTCATTTTCCTCATGGAACCATGAAACACTCCTTTCATCACTTTACCCATGCTACGGTCAATATGATACAATCTATAAAGACTTTCATCTGGGTTCGGGATCATAGAAGTATAGCTTGGCTGTCCATCCAGATAGATTTTCATTTGTTCCGCAGAACTTTCATACACAGCAAGCATCACGAGACCTTTTGCCTTCAAGGAATCTGCTTGTTCTTGCAATTCATGAAAACGAAAGTTGCAAACAGGGCACCCGACATTCCTGTAAAAAGTAAGCATTACTTTCTTGCCTTTATAATCGGCAAGATCAATACTATGGCCGTCCACATCTTTAATGGTAAAGATCGGCGCCTCCTGACCTGCACTTAATGGAGAAGGATCGTTTTGTGTTTGCGCCTTTATACCAAAGCTTACCCCAACCCATATAGTAAGCCACATCCATTTCACGTTTCTTTTGAGTCTTTCTTTCATTTGTTTCTTGTTTCTATGTTTGACTATTCATTCCCACAAGCACTAATAATCACCCAAATCGAGAAATAATTTCCAAATCAATTCAATCAAAGCCGATTCCAAGTGGTATCGCAAGCAAATTTTTATCATAAATCGCATCATGTATGGGTACAGAGAATATTATGTTTAGCTAGAGTAGCGACTATTTTCATCAAAAATATAGACTTGTTTGGGTGAAATAGTGTGTGTTTCCACCAAAAACATCGACTTGTTTGGGTAAAGTAATGCATGTTTTCACCAAAAAAATGGACATGTCTAGGTAAAGTAGTGTATATTTTCACCGAAAACATCAACATGTTTGGGTATAGTTATCACTATTTTTGAAATAATTACCACTATTTTTTGCAATAAGACCACTATTTTCATCAGAAATAGTACTATATACAGGTATAGATCTGTCTCTTATAC
>CAMFLX010000296.1 GCA_945957555.1 uncultured Cytophagales bacterium | reverse complement strand
CAGTAGCAACCAATGGTTGATCGTAAAGGACACCTGTTATTTTGTAAAAGACAAGTCAAACAAGATCTGGAAGCTGCTTTTTACAGGTTTTGGAGGTTCTACTACTGGTGATTTTAGGTTTACGAAAGAAGCTTTAACCACAACGGCAATTTTAGATGACCACGGGGTGGAAAAGGCTCGCTTTGCAGTGTATCCAAACCCGGCACTAGGTGACCAACTTGAGGTATTGTTTGGTGCTGAAATGCTCAACACTAACTTGGAAGCTTCTATAATAGATCTTGACGGTACTGTACATACTACGGAACATATCTCTCTAATTGCTGGACTTTCTAGACTGACAATGGATGTGTCTGATTTGAAATCAGGTGTTTACTGTATTGCTGTTAAGTCTGCCCGCCAAACTTTTGTTCAAAAATTTGTTAAACCATAAAAATACTGCCGAGTCCACCATCCTTCAAAATGTTTTTCATGAGTCGTTTTTGTGTTTTTCACAAATGGTGGCTCGGCTTCTTTAAAAAGTAAAAAAATGAAAAGAATAATCAGTTGTTTGATAATTTGTTGTTGCTCTGTACTATTTGCTCAGAAAAACACATTGGTACAAGTATCTAAGTTTGAGCAAGACAAGCATGCTATTAAGAGCATGGCAGGGATCTATAAGGTGAGTTTTGACTTTGCAGAGACCTTCAGTCCTGATACGGGGTATAAACATTACCCTAAATACAGCGAGTGGGGTGTAGAATATGTATTCATTGCCGAAGAAACAGATAAGAAGATTGTGTTACAGCATTTACTGATCGTGAACGATACTACGATCGTGAAGCATTGGAGACAAGACTGGATCTATGAGAACAGAGAGCTCTATAAATTTTACAAAGATAAGAACTGGATTAAGATTACGTTGAAGCAAGAAGATGCTAAGGGGACTTGGACCCAAAAGGTGTATCAGGTAGATGATAGCCCTAGATATGAAAACTATGGCACATGGTTACATGTGGATGGGAGACACTTCTGGGAAGCTACTGCTGATGCACCTTTGCCAAGGCGAGAGTTTACCAAGAGAAGTGACTATAACGTAATGCGTAGACACAGCCGAGTCGAAATTTTGCCTACTGGCTGGGTTTATGAACAAGATAATGAGAAGATTCTACGAAACAACGGTATTGATAAATTGATTTGCTGGGAAAAAGGTATGGAACGTTTCACAAAGGGGGACTACGATGCTACGCCTGCCATTAAGTACTGGAACAAACAAAAGAACTATTGGGCCGATGTACGCAAATCTTGGGATGCTGTGTATGCAAAAAACGATGACCTGAAACTTCAGGGAAAAGTAGAAGGCAAGTTGTTGTTTGAGTCGCTCTTTGCTTTGGGTGACAAACACTGCGATGAGAAGCCTTATGTGGCTGGTACTGCTGTGCCAGAAATCCAGAAAACATTAGAAAGCTACTTAATCAAAGATTAACCCTATTTAATCAATTCTCCGGAATACTTATGTGTTCTGTTTTTTATCACCTTGGCCTGTAGGATCTTCAAATCCTGCAGGTTTTTAAAAGCTTTTAGAAATGAACTATCAGATACATCAATGTAGGTTAATCGTACTATGGCTGCTTATGCTCATAGGTATGATTTTGCATTTCAACTATCATGTCAGTGATATATTCTATGGCATAGATGTGACTAGGCCAGGCGTCAATGGTCAAGTCCCATGGTCAACATTTTACATTAAGACGATATACTACCACTTACCCATAGTTTTCATATTGGTTCTGTTATATTCAGCACATAGGGTTGTGAAGGTATTGGCTTTTGGTGTAGGTCTTGTATATACGGCCTCACATGCGATGCATCTTTTTAAGGAAATTGGACAAAAAGCTACATCAGTACAAAGTTTTACGCAAATCAATCTACTCATCATTGTACTAGTTTTGAGTATCTTAATGAATATTGAAAGTTGGCGCTGGATGAGGCATAGAGCTGGGGTTTTGTAATCTTATGTGGCAAAAAACATTTAAGTTTATACTCTTCATGTCTTTTTGGGGACATCATTTGAAGGCGCAAATTGTACTGGAGGTTAAAGATATACAGGATAGCACTGGCATTCCTGGGGCCGTTTTACGAATTGAACAGGGACGGGAACCTGTAGATTATTCATCTGATGAAAGTGGTAAAATCCTGATTTCTGATGTTACAGTAGTGGACAGTCTTGTCTATGAGCTTTGGTGGAGTGCCAGTGGTTATGCTTCTGTATCTCAGCGAGTATCTGGTGGCGCACTACAAGGGAGCTACTATCTTATCCCAGAGGTTCACGAGCTGGAAAACGTAGTCATTACGGCACAATACCGACCACAACAGGCCTCAGAGTCTATGCATCAAGTGAAAATCATAGACGCCCAGAAAATCGAACAAATGGGAGCCGTGAATCTTCGTGATGTGCTTACGAATACCAACAATGTGCGGCTTTCGCAAGATAATATTCTCGGTAGCAGTATGAGTATGCAGGGAATCAGTGGTGAAAATGTGAAGATACTCATTGATGGCGTACCACTTATAGGGCGACAAAACGGCAATTTGGATCTGTCCCAGATCAACTTGCAAAATATAGAAAGAATAGAAATAATAGAAGGGCCACTTGCTGTACAGTATGGTACCAATGCTTTGGCGGGTACGATCAACCTCATCACTAAAAACACTGATAAGAAAAGTAGGCAGGTACAGTTGAGTACCCAATATGAAAGTATAGGAAACTACAATGCCAGCTTATCGGCCCAATACAAGCTAAAACAAGTCCGTTTGGGAATCAATCTAGGACGCAACTTTTTCGATGGCTGGAGTTCTGGCGATCGTAACTTCAACTATGTGAGGAAGTCACGTGCCGATTCCTCACGCTTTCAGGAATGGAAACCCAAGGAACAGTATTTTGTGGAAGGTAGTGTGGCTTATAAGTATAGGGCCGTCAGTTTTAGCTATAAGCCCTCGTATTTTAAAGAGACCATTTTGAATAGGGGAAAGCCCATAGCACCCTATTACGAAAAGGCATTTGACGATACTTATACCACTATGAGGAACAACCATGCCTTTACCATTGCCACGCAATGGAAAAAATACTGGAACATCAATCTGATTGCAGCCTACAACCACTATAGTCGTGTCAAGCATACTTATTTTAAGGATCTTACCATACTTAAGGAAGTGCTTTCTGAAAACAGCTCCGATCAGGATACCAGCAAGTTGAATCTGCTCCTTTCGCGGGGTAACTTTGTGCATATAAATGACAGTTCGCGGGTCAATTATGAGTTAGGCTATGATTTCAACTATGAAACTGCCTTTGGCAAAAGAATAGAAGGGCGGAGAAAAAACTTGGGCGATTATGCACTTTATGCCACGGCAGAGTATAAGACCAAGCACTTGTCCATAAAGCCAGGGTTGAGGGCTGCCTACAACACTGCATACACGGCACCTCTAGTGCCATCTGTACATTTAAAGTATGCATTTAACACCAAAAATGTGTTGAGGGGAAGTTATGCTAGGGGTTTCAGGGCTCCCTCGCTCAAGGAACTATATTTTTTCTTTATAGATATTAACCACAACATAGTGGGGAATCCTGAGCTTCGCTCTGAGTATTCCCATAACTATGCTTTGAGCTATCTTAACCAATCTAGCTTCGGAATCCTAGCTTTGCAAACCAACCTTTCCTTTTTTTACAATCAAATAGAAAACATGATTACACTGGCTTATATATCTGGAAGTCAGTATTCTTATGTCAATATAGGTGACTATAAGACCAAGGGTGCACAAGCTAGTATTACTTGGCAAATCAAATCATTCAAGATCAACACAGGACTAAGCTATGTGGGTAGGTATAACAGCCAGTCAGAGCGGTATGACGTACCAGCTTTTAGCTACAGTCCCGAAGTCAATGGTTCTTTGGAATATCATTTAAAGAAACATCATTTGGTGTTGGCTACTTATTATAAATACAACGGAAAAACACTTTCCTACCAAATCACCGAGGACGAAGTGAGGGAATCGTTCGTCAATGCCTATCAGATTTTGGATGCTAGCGTACAGAAAGGCTTGTTAAAGCAGCGTCTCAGTATTACCCTAGGTTGTAAAAACCTGTTTAACGTAACCAACTTACGTACAAGCATGGCTGCGGGCGGAGCACACAGTAGTACTACCAGTTCGTTGGCTACGGCCACTGGGCGCAACTTTTTTGTGAAACTCAACTGGAAACTTGTGAAATAATGCGACGAAAGAACAAAGAGAGCTATAAACGGCTGCGGATCTTCCGCTTTTTGAGGTCGGGTCATAATTTAGGTATCTTAGGTCTTGCGTTGCCGTTCCTCATGTTGGTGAGCTGCCAAAGGAAAGAGCTACCCGTGCCTAAGTATGATAGGGGTATAGCCATGAGTGGCCGTATTGACCTTACTGGTAATTACAAAAATCAAGTTTGGTATAGTCTCTCTGGCAACCAAGTGGTGAGTATAAATCTCAAGAAAGACTGGGATATTGCCCTTGAGTCAAGCCCAGATGGATGGCATGTGATCTTGAATGCTGCTAAGTCTATGCAAGCAGCCCTCAGCACCAAAGATGTGCTTACTGAAATCAAGGATACATCAGGCTACGCCCTTGCTGCAAAGCCTGATAGCCCTAGTGGCAACTTGGACAGTACAGCATTAGGTGATTGGCGTAGTCATGAGCATTGCTACATTATTAATCGAGGATATGACGAAAACGCAAGATTTCAAGGCTTTTATAAGTTTAAGATTACCTCTCAAACCGTAGATACACTGTACTTTGAGTATGGAGATGTGTACGGGAAGGTGAACTATAAAGGTAAACTAGGCAAAACATTTGGTTATGCTTGGGTTATGTATTCTTTTAGTTCAAAAAAACAGTTGCTCATAGAGCCTCCTCAGGATAGTTATGACCTATGTTTTAGTCAATACACAACTATATTCTATGATCCATTTATGTATTATCAAGTCACGGGAGTGCTAAGTAACGCACCACATATTGGGGTTATCAAGCTTGCAGAGCGCAACTTTGCCGATGTGCAGCTCTCTGATACTTTGGGCCATAACTTTTCGTATCGTAAAGATGCTATAGGCTACGACTGGAAGTCTTATGATTTGAATACCAATGTATATACGGTTTATGACAAGATTGTTTATATCATTAAAGACCAAAGGGGTTTTTACTATAAGTTACATTTTATAGACTTTTACAACGAACTTGGTGAAAAAGGTTATCCCACAATTGAATACATGAAACTCTAAACTGCTGAAAAACAATGAAAAAAATATGAATATAAAACACTTCACCTCTCAGTAAGCTGCTATATGGTAAAGTGTAGCCAATGTGAGAATGCCCAGATTGCCAACAGGAATGTCATGTTCAGTGCTGCTGGGTACGAATTTGGAAAATTCAAAATATCAATTTAAAAATGAGTTAATTTGGTGATTTGGACTCAGCTGTGTTAGGTATAGCACTGAACCAGAATTCATATTTTATTTTAAATAAATATCTCATGTCAGAAATCTCGAATTTGTGAATTGTGGTTATCTTTGCTCAGATTTTTAGATAATTTCAAAAATACATACACTCATTGTTTTAACTTTATATGAAAACACTAATTATATTTTTATCGATTATTATTACTATTAATAGTGTTTCGGCACGAAACTTAAATCTTCAGGCAAAAGGAGAC
>CAMFLX010000295.1 GCA_945957555.1 uncultured Cytophagales bacterium | reverse complement strand
GTCTTTAGCAGAGCCTCCGTTGGCTCAGCGGATACCTGCTTAGTTTTTACGCCATTTTTATTAAAAATATAACCAAATAATGAGAACCCATTTTGCTCGTCTTGGTTCCAAACATAGTGATGAGGATAAATCACATTTGTAGAATCGGTACGAGTTTCATTATTAAAATAATTATCTAACAAAACTGTCTTTCCTTTCCCTAAAGAGAGAGATGGAATCATTTCAACTTCAACAGCAGCCATCATAAATGCACCAATACCTTTGGTATCGTTAGAAACTACCTTTTCTTTCAAATAATACTCATAACTACCATCTCTATATGGATTGCCTCCCAAGCCTGCTACACTTACTGTCCCTTTTAGATTAATTTGACCTTCAGCACGCTTTTCGACAAATTGAGCCTTCATACCTTCAAATCCTTTCTGAGCCACGGCTCTTAAAGATTCGGGCAAATACCCTTTTCGCACACCTTTAGCAATTGAGTAAACGAACATAGCAGAAGCAGAAGACTCTAAATAGTTTCCTGAACCGTTTGGCTTATCCAATACCTGATACCACAAGCCAGACTTGGGGTCTTGTACTTTTTGAATAGCAACCGCTAAACGGTTCAATATATTAACTATGGTATCGTATTTGGGGTGATCATTTGGAAAATTATCTAGTACATCTATCAGCGACATAGCATACCAGCCAACTGATCTACCCCAAAAATTTGGTGAGCAACCTGTTACATTGTCTGCCCACTTCATACCTTTAGATTCATCCCAACCATGATATAATAAACCTGTTTTGGGATCTCTTGTATGTTTTTCTATTAGCACCAATTGATTTGCCACATCATCAAATATGGATGGCTCATTGAAAGTAGCAGCGTAATCTGTATAAAAGGGCTGAGCCATATACAAGCCATCTAACCAAACTTGATGTGGGTAAATATTTTTATGCCAAAAACTACCTTCTGTTGTACGAGGGTGAGACTTCAACTGGGATCTCAGTAATTTAGCCGCTTTATAATATTTGATATCGCCTGTGATTTTATATAGGAAGATGGCAGAACGACCACATTTAACATTATCAATATTATACTCACCTTTTTTATATGTCCTAATGTCTCCATTGGGCTGCACGTAGAAATCAACGCTTTTCTTTATAAAATCAAAATATTTGGCGTCATTAGAGCTTTTCCAAACACCTTCAATACCTTCCAAAACGACACCTTCTTCATAGTTCCAAGAGGCAGGTTTACCTTCTTTCACTGCCATAGAGTCTGGCCAAACTGCTATAACTGTATTAGCCATTTGCTGAGATAGTGGCAAGTCCTGCCCTAAACCAGCTAAACATAATAATGAAGTAAAAATCAAAAAAAATCTATTGTACATATTCACTTATTTTATTTCTATCGATTTTAAACTAGCGCCTTCCCCAATTCTTTTGAGCTCTTTAGTCTTTGTTTTATCTATATTTAAAACTTTTATATTCTGAGTCCCTACACCCCATACGTTAAAGAGTAAATTAGAATTTTCTGGATATTTTAAGCCATCAAAAACCACATCTTTTGTATTGTTAATACTTACTACGGGATCTGTATTCTTAGAAATGATATTTACGTTTTCAAAACTTAATCCTAGTGCTTCAGAAATCTCAACACCTTGATTTGACTGAATATTAATGTTTTTAAACTTCAAATTCTTGATCTTCATTTCTGGCAATCCTCTTACGAAGATGCCTTTCTCTGCCCCATTACAAACCACGTTTTCAATCACAAAATTTTGAAATTGTGGCGTACCTTCAGTCACCGGAAACAATTCAACTTTGGGTGCTTCACGTTTCTCTCCTGCCAGTACTATAGGATCTTTAGCCATGTAATACATATCAAAAAGTATAGCCTCTCCAACGATCTCTTTCATAGAGATATTCCTTACATAGACATTTTCTACCATACCGCCACGACCCCTTGCAGTTTTAAATCTTAAACCAATATCAGAACCAATGAATGTACAGTTCTCAACAAACATGTTTTTAACGCCACCACTCATCTCACTACCGATTACAAAGCCCCCATGCGCTTGGTACACCACGCAATTTCTAGCTATCAAATTTTGAGTTGGCATAGCCCTTTTTCTACCTTCTTCGTCGCGCCCAGACTTGATACAGATACCATCATCACCCACATCAAACACACAGTTCTCTATGAGGACATTTGAACAACTTTCGACATCCAGACCATCTCCATTGTGAGCATACCAAGGATTTTTCACAAGCACATTTCTTACTGTAACATTTTGGCTCATTAAAGGATGTAAACACCAAGCTGCTGAATTCTGAAAAATAGGTCCATCAATCAAAATCTTATTACAATTGGTTAAAACGACCAAATTAGGTCTGAAAAAATCTTTGTAGTCTTTATAATCATTTAGTGTTTTACCATTGGTAAGCACGCCTGCTTTATCTATTTTGTGGCCAGCAAGATATTGTGGAGAGGGAAACCATTGTTTACCATCCTCTGAAACAACACCGCCGGTTGCTAGCAATTTCTTCCACTGTGTCTCTGTCAATTTATCCTTTTTTACGGCTCTCCAAGCGTCACCATTGCCATCAATGATGCCTTTACCCGTAATTGCTATATTCTCAAGATTAGTGCCCCATATAGGGGATTGATTTCTAACAGCAGGAAGTCCTTCCCAATTAGATTCTATTAATTCATATTGACTTTTATCTTTTGAAAAAAGTAAGGTTGCATTATTATCTAGAGAAAAATTAACATTGCTTTTTAATTGTATTGGGCCAGTAATCCACAGCCCATTTGGTATCCATACTACGCCTCCCCCTTTTGCATTACAATCGCTAATGGCGTCATTAATGCTTTTTGTGTTCAGTGTAAGTCCATCGTTAACAGCACCGTACCTAACTATACTAAAGGTATCTTTTTTAAAAACTGGTTCTGCAACCACGGGCAATGTTTTCCATGGGTCAATATTTTGAGCAGGACACCACGTCCCAAAACTCAAGATCGCAACAGAAAACCATTTATAAATACCACTCATCATTATTATTCTTTAAACTATTTTTTTAAAACTGGTTTAGCTATTCTCTCTACAAGATCTAGCTTTAACACTTTAATATTTGACAAAACGATTTCTGCCATTAACCTGGCACCCAATTCATTAAAATGGGTATTGTCTTTTTTACCCTCTGGATAATTTGGATGAACATTGGGCTCTAATTGATTAAATAATAGTTTGGAATATTCTGGACCAAATTTCCTCAACAGATCTTGACTCTGAACATCAAGATCAATCAATGGTACGCTTTGCTCTTTGGCAACCTCTCTAACTATAGCAGAATAAGTATCATGAGTACCTTTCAGGACGCCTGTGGTACTGTCAAAACTCCTTCTAGACACAGGGGTAATAAGAATTGGATAGGCCTTTTTAATCTTAGCATCTAATACAAATCGAGTCAAATTCGATTTAAAATCTCCCTCAGTAGTGTATGACTTTTTAGTTTTAACTTCATCATTATGACCAAACTGAATAAAAACGTAGTCCTGACTTGAAAGGCTATCAAGAACACTTTTCCATCTATTCTCCTCTATGAAAGTTCTCGTACTTCTACCGTTTTGTGCTCTATTGTCTACAACCACTGTAGAATCAAAAAAATAAGCAAAAGGCATCCCCCAACCTGTTTCAGGGTAAGCGCTTATTTCTTTCTTAGCCATTGTAGAATCACCAACTAAATAGATCTTTATCTTTTTCATTCCCAGAACAGAGAAGGTCAGAAACATGCCCACCATGAAGAATTTTGAAAATCTAGATCTTTTCATTGTTTACTCAATAACAGTTCAATTAAAATGAATAGATAGTGGATACTGCTGCGGCATGCAAAATGTTACTCCTTTACTACTAGCTTTACAGCCTGCCTTGCCAGTAGTTTCCATTTTCCATGTTGCTTTTGAAACACCAAAAGTATGTGGAGATTTATATTTTTAGTATTACCGCCGTCATTTGTTGTTGCAGCAAGATCATGTCTTACTACCGCGGTATTCCCTACAACTTTAATTGTTTGATTTGACAATTCAATGGTTACGAAATCAGATTTACCGCTAACAATTTTATCAACAAATTCAGCCTTATTTTCTATATGCCCTCCAGAATGTCCATAGCTTAACTCTTCAGCAGCTAAATTTTCAAGAGAAGCCTTGTTGCCGTCAATCATAGCAACACGGAGTGCCTCAATAGCACTAGCTACTTCTTTTTCGTCTTTAGACTGGGCAATACTAAATGTAGTAATCATGAGTGTTATTGTTATGAAGAGCAGTTTTCTCATACTTCTTTATTATAATTTATTTATATTTCTCGTAAATAGAAATAAAGAACTCATGGGTTTTTATAAATTAAAACCCATGAGTTCTTATCCATTAATAGCCAGTACTTTGAATAGCACCTCCTGCACTTACTTCTGATTGAGGTATTGGTCTTACATAATGCTTTGGAGCCTGGAAAGCATCAGCAATATTAGGGTTATATGCTTTGACTCTTTCCTCTAATTTACCAGTTCTATTTAAATCAAACCAACGCATTTGTTCACCAGCAAACTCTCTTGCCCTCTCATCCAAAATAAAATCTATCGTCATGTTATCAACCGTAACTTGCATTTCAGCCACTTTTCCTGTTTTAGCAGCCCTAGTACGCACTTTATTTACAAATTCTACCGCATCACCCTGCTGGCCTAGCTTAATGTAAGCTTCAGCAATAATCAATAACACTTCAGGATATCTAATTATGAAAGCATCCCTTTCGCTATATTCAACTGCAACAGTGGCACGTGTATTGTCCATGAACTTTAAAAATGTTGGACACATCTTATCACTCTTAAATTTACCTGTGTTGGCATCATACATACTATCAATAGAGAATGATTTATACTTAGATGACAGGCGAACATTTTTTGTTTTAGAGATCAGAATACTAGTATCACCTGCAACAGGCACTGGAGTAGAGCCAGTAGTTGTTGCAAACCAAAGAGTTTGAAAACTTGCATTAAATCTCGCGTCAATGGTGTCGTTGTATAAACCAAGTAAGTATTTGGTTGGTGCATACCTAGCAAAAGGACGACCATACTCCAAACACCTTAGTGTTCTAGACCCAATTGCATCATAAGTATGGTTGAAAAACAAATGACCATTATGTCCTCCATACTGATTGATATTGGCACTTGAGTTATCGTACAACGGAAATGATTTATCATACTGTTCTTTGGTAGCAGTTGGACTTCCAATATAATTATCCAAAGACACATTACTGTAATCCAAAGCATAAATAACCTCCGTATTCTTCACGTTGGCTATTTTCCACAAATCTTGATAGTTGGTCATCATTGTGTATTTCCCAACCAATGTTTTCGCTGTATCAATTGCCTTTTGGAAATATGAATTATCTTGAGTGAAATATGAATATATATGTTCCTTACCATACCCTCTTGTCAAATACACTCTTGAAAGAAAAGCTCTAGCTACGTCTCTGTGAGCTCTACCATAAGTATTCTTTGCCCCCAAAGCACTGCAAGCAAATTCTAAATCTGCAATAATATAGCCATATAACACATCCAGCTTTAACTTTGAATAGGAGGTTAGCTTGGTTGTCGAAAAAGGACCTTCTCCCCATGTTTCAACAATATGCCATAGATAATAGGCTCTTAAGAAACTTAACTCTCCTTTCAACCTCTTTTCATCATCT
>CAMFLX010000294.1 GCA_945957555.1 uncultured Cytophagales bacterium | reverse complement strand
GAATCACTCCGTGTGTTTAAGCACTTGCCACCATATATTTTTAGAAACTCTCATTCCAATATTTTTTCAAATATATAAAATTAACAATTACATTTCTCTTTGTCTACATAAACTTTTGTTCTTTTCTTATTTTTGATCTTGATATAGTAGCAACCGCCTTTCTCTCCTTTGTAGAGTTGATGCCCTTCCCATTCATTACATTTCTTGTCTTTATCGTTGCCAAACGAGCACAACACCAGTGTTGCGATCAAACTTATTGTCTTTAATCCCATTTTATTTTTTTCGCAATTTATATTTTTGTTGCAAAACATTACTTATTTGATTGGTATATTTATTAATAACCAGTAACTTGTATAAACTTTTTAGCCTCCTGAAGGTTGATAATATTACAGAGTAAACAAATTAATAAATCAATATAATCACTCTTTTATGAAAAAAATAATACTTCTTAGTTCTTTTATTTCCTTCTTGGGGATGGGGCAGATTGCGGATGCCGACTTTACAGCTACTAATATTGCTACTAAACTTCACGTACCATGGGAAATCACTTGGGGGCCTGACAACAAAATTTGGTTTACCGAACGCAGTGGTCAGGGACAATCAACCACTCAACCAGGCACAAATGGAAAAGTGAAACGAGTTGATCCCGAAACTGGGGTCGTAGAAACGCTTTTGACTATTACTGATTCTTATGAAAGTCAAGAAACAGGTGTTCTTGGTCTGGCGATACATCCAGATTTCACTACCACAAAACCTTGGGTGTATGTGGTATATACCTATCAAAAATCTGGAGCCACCAACGGTACCAACACGGTAACTAATATTGTTGAGAAGATGGTAAGGTATACATATCAAAACAATCAATTAGTTAACCCTACAATTATTCTTGATAATATCTATGGTAATACTACACATGTTGGATCAAGATTACATTTTTTGCCAGACAAAACATTGTTGATGACTACAGGAGAGGCTCAAAGTCGGTCAAATTCACAAAATTTGAGTAGTAAAAGTGGCAAAATTCTTAGAATGAACGATGATGGTTCGGTTCCTGTAGATAATCCTATTGCAAATTCACTAGTATATTCCTTTGGACATAGAAATCCGCAAGGTTTAGTGGCGGCCAACGGTAAGGTTTATAGTGCTGAACATGGTGATGTCAGTAACGATGAGGTGAATGTTATTATCCCCAATGGGAATTATGGATGGCCTAATGTATGGGGCTATTGCGACAATCTTCCCACAAAACCGTCGAACTCACCATCAGATCAGCCAGATCTGACTTTGGAGAAGAGCTTTTGTACCGCAAACAATATAGTTGAACCAATTTGGACCTCAGGCAATACATCTACAGAGGCTACTGCAGGTTTAGATTATTATCCTAAAGATGGTTCCGTATCAGTATTACAGAACTCACTATTGCTCGTTACTTTAAAAATTGGTACGTCACTAGGTCGGGATTTTAGAGTATTACAATTATCAGAAGATGGTTCATCAATAGTGAAGCAGACAGTATTGTTTAACAATGTTTTTGGAAGAATAAGAGATATTTGTGTTTCACCAGTTGGTGATATTTATATTTCTACCTCTAATTATGATGGTAGGTTCAGTACTTCAGGTACGAATCCACCAGTTACTGATGACAGAATAGTTAAACTGAAATACAATAAGACGGTTACTGGTGTCTCTGACGATCAAAAGGAAGCGATACATATATATCCAAATCCAACACAAGGGATTCTGAATGTAAATTTTCAAGATGGAGAGAAATTGACTCTTTTAAATGTACACGGTGCAGAGGTTGCAGTTTACACGGTGAACAATTCAAGTATCAATATGAGCGAACTTAGTTCGGGCGTTTACTTGATCAAAAATTCAAAAAACAGAATTGTCGGAAAAGTCTTTAAGATTTAGATAATACCCAACGAAGGAGCTTCTTTTTTAAAGGGAGCTTCTTCTATTTATTGATGAATATTTTTTGAACGATTGGTTTTGAGTTGATAATTAGCCCAAGCAAATGAATTCCACGTCTCAAGTCCTTAATGCTCAAAGAATGATTTAAATTTCCAGCGGGTACATTCCCCAGATTGATTTCTCTAACTAATATTCCTAATTCATTAAATAAAGTTATGCTTACTTCTGAGGTTTCTTTTAATTCATATCTTATATCAATTTGTTCATTGCCATTCATTTGAGACATAATTTCCGTGGATACATAGGCTTGATCCTTTATTATAGTTGTAAGATCTGGGTTCAAGGTTAAATGGATAAAGTTCAAAGTATCTATAGCTCCGTCATTTGGAAGGGATGCAACCACTCCATAGATATTAATAGTATCAATATTCTCCTTAGGTGCGGTCCATGTAAATTTAAAAATACCTTCGCCCTCGTTTATATTGCTAAAATAAGTATGGACGAGCTCACCTTCTTCGGTTCTTGAAAGTGTGTCTAGATTTGCTATAGTGCCAGAAACTAAACCGCTTGAATTTTCGATTTTGATGTTGAAACCCGCCCTAGGCTGTTTTGATTTCATTTTTAACGTAAAATCATATTTTGTATTGGGCAGGTAGCCCATTGCAGGTATATTATGAATCAGATAAAAGTTGTCGTTTTTTTCTGTTGATGAGATTATATGGCAAGTACCACAAGAAGCACCTCCGCTACTAGCGGCACCCGAATAACCACTGATTCCATTGGGCCAAGCCAATACGCCACTTAATACTAGTATAGAACCTACAAAAAGGGTTCCCAAGAAGATATGACGTCGGTTCATTACAATTTTGAGTTTAATAAATATGATTAAGATAACCTCAATTCGGGATAAGGAAAAACATGTATTGCTTATATCTTTTTGTTTATGAGCATTTTAATTTAGTAATATCTGTTCAAATACATTTTCAGTATGCAATGTTCTTTACTTTTATTTGCTCACCCAAATAAAAGTAACAAAACAAAGGGAGGCAGGAAAGACCAAATCTATCCGCATTTTGCGCACAAACCCACCCCGCCCTGTCCATGCGGCTAGATTTCACACCTTTCCTGCGCTTACCGCCCGCAGAGTATTGGCTCATAACTAATTCTTATCCCGAATTGAGGTTAAGATAAGTAATCTTATCGGAGTTTTCAAATAAACACATTTAAACATAAAGTACTTTGGCTCTCAATTTGCAGCTATATAAGAAATGTCTACTATTAAGTATATGAGATGTGCTTTGATGATTATGGGTTTATTTCTTACAAATGTATGTGCGCTGGCTAGTGATACACTATTCTTCAAATCGCCAAATGGTAGATACGATAGTAAATTGATTCGAAAATGTGAGAAGGAAGCATATTCTGATTATTTTATTCAAATGCTCTTCGAATCAAAACAAGGAAGGGAGTACCTACTTTTCGATAGTATATTAGTGATAGATAATAAAGACACTTTAAAAATCCCCCAACATACTTTCAAAATAGGCTTTAAGTATGTCTCGGCTAATATTTGCTTTCATCAGCGAAACTATATCCTTCAATTTGCAAAGATCAACAATGATACATTTACATGCACTTTAGATGTCCTTACCGATTATAAGATCAAAACTCAAATACAGTTTAATATTACACTTCAGCCGAGTATTTTGATGAGCAACGGAAACCTAATATATAAAGACCCAAAGTCAAATCTTAAGATTACTGCCAGTGGAGAGGATACGATTATCCTTGAAAACCTTTTTTTAGATAACGAACCCTGCCCAAGAACCATTATGTTTATCCAGTAAGTATTGCTTTGTATATTTGTGTCGTAAACCTTTATGCAATAATGGCAACATTTGATTTCAAATCATTTCACGTCAGGGCTATGAATGCCGCTGATGAGGCAGAAAAAGCAAAGATTAATCAAGAACTCAAAGACTTGTATGATTCGCTTGATGAACAAAACAAAACTGAGTTCAACCAACAGCTTGAAAAATTCTTGGTAAAGGAATATGCAGCCATTCGATCCGTAATTGATGGTGTAAAAGGAGCAGATAGCGCTAATTAGTACATTATATGGATACAATCTCTAAGTTGTTTAATATACAGTACCCCATCATACAAGCTGGTATGGTTTGGTGTAGCGGTTGGAAATTGGCTAGGGCGGTAAGCGATGCAGGCGGATTGGGTATAATCGGGGCAGGTTCCATGAATCCTGAACTTCTAAAAGAACACATTCAGAAGTTTAAAAACAATAGCACTCGACCATTTGCCGTTAACCTACCTCTATTTTATGCAGATATTGACAAGCAAGTTCAAACGATCATTGACTTAAAAGTACCGATTGTATTCACTTCCGCAGGAAGTCCTGCCAAGTATACCAAATTGTTCAAAGAGCATGGTCTTAAAGTTGTCCATGTAGTTTCAAGTGTCAAATTTGCGCTTAAGTCACAAGATGCAGGTGTCGATGCCATAGTTGCTGAAGGATTTGAAGCAGGTGGGCATAATGGGCGAGAAGAAACGACAACTTTTTGTCTAATTCCAGCAGTTGCAGAGGCCGTTTCCATACCCGTAATAGCAGCAGGTGGAATTGCTTGTGGTAAAACCATGTTTGCCGCATGTGCTCTAGGAGCAAAAGGGGTACAGATAGGCAGTCGTTTTGCCATAAGTGAAGAATCCTCAGCGCACCAACTCTTCAAAGAAAAGATGACACACATATATGAAGGTGATACCGAATTGATCCTTAAACAACTTACTCCAGTAAGAGTAGTTAAAAACGAATTGTATGATGAACTTAAAAAAGCTGAGCTCAATGCGGCCTCACAGGATGAGCTTAAGGCAATTTTAGGGAAAGGCAAATCGAAGAGAGGTATTTTTGAAGGAGATATAGAACATGGAGAACTTGAAATAGGCCAAGTTGCTATGAGAATTAGGGAAATACTTCCTGCGGCAACCATACTTCATAATATTTGGGAGGAGTACACTTCCATGAAGCAAAACCTAAGCCTTAACTTTCCGTAAAAGGTATTGTTATTTAAACTAACAACACATCATGGAAGACTTATTAAAACAATTTGAACAAGCCACCGTCAATGTTAAATCAAAGGTATCCCTTGACAACGATCAACTTTTAAAGCTTTATAGCTTATACAAACAAGCCACTGCGGGAAATAACGATTCTGATCCACCTAGCAATCCTTTTGATTTTATCGGAAAGGCTAAACATGAAGCTTGGAGTTCTTTAAGCGGTATGACAAAAGAAAGTGCGATGAAATCCTACATAGATTTTGTAGCATCTATATAAGTTTGTCATTTGGATTAATACGATTTCTTGTTTGGGAAACCTTATATATAAAGAGAGAAAGAAAGAGTATTGCTTTCTACTGTTTCATACTTGATTTTTTCAGAAACTCAAGCCCTTTGATAACCATTATAATAATATGACACTTTATTGTTCGCCTAATCAAAGGTTAGCTTTGTATGATAAGTTCCAAGTATTAAAGTGCTGTTCCTAACTGCAAATAAAATCTCTGCTTAATGGGTAGTAAGATGGGCCCCCTCAGCCTTACCATATAAAGGAAACACAGCTCGTGGTTCTCTTTTATCAGCAAAAAGAACTTTTAACAAGGATGATACCTTAAAATAGTCTTAGTTTTCACGTTCATTTTCCTGTCATCATCTGGTTTTATTGATGATTATATGCCCAGTCATACCTCTATTTCATATAAATGCACGATTTCACCAAAAAACTTTCTGTTGTAACTCCCTGTTTACCATGCTTTTGGTATAATTGTTTAA
>CAMFLX010000293.1 GCA_945957555.1 uncultured Cytophagales bacterium | reverse complement strand
GAAAACCAACACCAGGGCATCACATCTTAAAATGTGATGCCCCTTTTTTTTTGTGGTAGTCCCTGAGAGGGAAAGAAATAGGACTTGGTAACACAAAGTATTTATTACCAATCTGATTACAGAATTTATATTTTCATTCATGATTCTTGTAACGCAATGCTTTTAATTTGTTTGCCCCAAATATGGTCTAGTTCTATATTCTGATTCGCGAAACGTTTCATTCAATTCACTGAATATTTTGTCGTGATCTCATCCTAAGTTTTCATTTCATTTATGTATCGAGCAGCTTTGTGTGTCCTGTTTTAAATTAAATATAAAATAATAGTAGAATAATGCAATTATTGTCTTTCTGTTTTCGTTTTCTTTAAATATATTATAGCCTTTTTGTTAATATTTAGGCCTATTATTTGTATTTTTGGAGCAAACAGTAGCCTTTCTGTTTGGGGTACAATATTAAAATATTACAATTTATTTTATGGATTTAACTAATGTTTCGTTCAGGGCAATAGGTATGCATATACTATTGCTGTTTTCCACAGTTTTGTTCGCTCAGAACAGTAGCAAGATAGAAGCTACGACGTGGACTTATGATCCAGCCAGAGATCCTGGCTTTAACACGTCAACTTACGAGTCTTACACTTACAAGAAGGTCGTAAACTTTGTAAAGCAAAATCTACCATTTAGAATGATGCGTCCGGTAGGATACACCACTAACACTGCAAAGTACCCATTGATCATCATGTTACATGGTAGGGGAGAGAGTGGTACGGATAACAATTTTCAATTGAAGTGGGGCGGACGAGAGCATCAACAAGCTATACAAAGTAAGAAATTTGATGGGTTTGCGGTATTTCCTCAGGAACCTTATGGTGCTTGGACTAATGCACCTACGTATAGTGCCAACAATGGACAACCCAGTACTGCTCTTAGTCTAGTATTTGATTTGGTAGACTCATTGGTAAATAAGTATAATATAGATCCCAATAGAATTTATATACATGGTTTATCTTCAGGTGGGACGGGTGTTTGGGCTTCTATTTACAATAGGCCAGAGCTGTTTGCCGCAGCTTTGCCAATGTCTGCTCCAAGTGATCTTACGCAGGTAAGTAAAGTCTGCACTACGCCAATATGGCTTTTTCAAGGTGCTGATGATACCAATCCCATTGCTGCGATTTCGAGAAGCATGATTTCTGCTTTAAAATCTGCTGGGTGTTTAGATCCTACGGTTACTAAATATAGTGAATATCCTGGAGTTCAGCATTTTTCTTGGGTACCCGCTTATCAAGAACCTGACTTTTTTCCATTCATGCTACGTCAGGATAGGAGAACGATACGTATTTTAGGTCTTAATCCATTTCCTCAAGGTGGTTCTGTATCTTTGGGTGTTGTATCAGGTATGGGAACTTATGAGTGGTACAAGGATGGTGTATTAATAGATGGGGCAAATACTCACATTCTTAGTGGTGTTAATCAAGCAGGTTACTATAAGGCTAGGTTTAAGAGAAGTACCAATCAAACTTGGATACTTTCAAATGAAGTATATATTTATGGTAATGATGGTTCCAATATACCCCCAAGTGTACAAATTACCACTCCAAGTAATCTTGCTAATTATATATCACCAGCAAGTGTGTCGATATTAGCTTCGGCTACAGATGCAAATGGTACTGTGGCGAAAGTAGAGTTTTATAACGGTACTGCACTCTTGGGATCAGATTTGACTGCTCCGTATCAATACACTTGGAGTCCAGTTGCTGTTGGAGCTTATAATATTATTGTGAAAGCCACAGACAATGAAGGAGCAACATCTTTTGATACAGCGGCTATTTCTGTAAGTGCTGCCACAAATGTAGCACCTACAGTTGCTATAACTGCTCCTGCAAATAACAGTTCTTTTACTGCTCCAGCTACTTTTACCTTATCAGCCACGGCGAGTGATGTAGACGGTACAGTGACAAGAGTAGATTTTTACAATAATGGAACACTAATTGGCTCTGATCAAAGCGCCCCTTTTGTATTTCCATATACTAATTTGGCTGTAGGTACTTATTCCTTTACTGCAAGGGCAACGGATAATATCGGTGCTATGGCACTTTCTGCGGCAATTACTGTGACGGTATCCAGTCAACCTGTTAACCAAGCGCCAAGCGTTTCTATATCGGCTCCTGCAAACAATTCGAGCTTTGTAGCTCCAGCAAGTATCAGTATTTCGGCAAATGCTGCTGATGCCGATGGTACAGTAAGCCAAGTTCAATTTTATGATGGTACCACACTATTAGGATCAGATTTAAGTGCGCCATTTCAATATACGTGGAATAACGTAGCTGCAGGAACTTATCAGATTAAGGCCATAGCCACAGATGACAAAGGCGCTCAGACCACGTCGGGTATAGTGACTGTTATTGTAACACCTATTATAAACCC
This sequence comes from uncultured Cytophagales bacterium, assembly GCA_945957555.1. Lineage (GTDB taxonomy): Bacteria > Bacteroidota > Bacteroidia > Cytophagales > UBA9547 > CAMFLX01. The sequence goes on along the minus strand of CAMFLX010000293.1, from coordinate 3,358 downwards.
TACAGATAACATCATCGCTTCTAGTACGTGTTTGGTAAATAATCAGACGATTGCGCTGGAAGTAAATAATGGCCTGAAAACCAATGCAACAGCTTATAGCTGGTGGTTTACTGCTTCAGGTACGATAAGTGTTGTGGCTGGACAGTCCTATAAAGCTAACTTAACACCTACCAATACCTCTACTGGACAGGTTTGTGTAGGTATTAATTATAGTGCATCGCCTTGGTACACACAAGTATGCAGGACATTCTCTGTTTGTAATGCAAGGATTGGTCTTGATCAGGAGGAAGCAGCTCCTATGGAAGTCTTGTATGCTTCTGACGATCAAAGTATATCTCTTTGGGTGAATAAAGACTTGAGCCGTTTGGATATATTGCGTATGGATGGTGTATGTGTAGGTTCTTATAAAAACTTGTCAATAGGTGTCTACGAAAACTTATTACCTACCGCTGGAGGGATGTATTTATTGCGTGCCAGTTATAGTGATAATAGTTCAGAAGTTAAAAAAATCAAGAAATAGTATTCCTAAATTCTTCAAAAGCAAACAAGGGCTTCTCAGTAGAGAGGCCCTTGCTGTTTTATTTAGAAAATTGATGAGTATTTTATTTAAAAGTGCGGTATTTTGCCTCAAATGTGTAATTTAATTAAAAATATTTTCAAGATCATGTCCAATAGCTGCGCTTTCACTTGATATAGATATATAGTCATCAATAACATTTAAATCTTTAAAACGATGGACGAATTCATTTTAATTTTCAGACATGAGGACGGCAATAAAGTAGCCTCTCCAGAACAATTACAAATTTGGATGAAGCAGACGATGGACTGGATCGGAACCATTGCGGCTCAGAACAAATTCAGTGGTGGCAATGGCCTGCCTTTTGATGGCGCCAAGGTCGTAAGGCATAATAACGTAGTGACCAATGGTCCTTTCGGGGATATCAAAGAAACCATCGGTGGGTATGTCATTGTGAAAGCAAACTCGGTAGATGAAGCCGTTGAATTTGCCAAAGGTTGTCCTGTATTACAAGGAGAAGGCAATAGTGTAGAGGTTAGGAAGATCGCCAAAGGAGATGGTATTCATTAATCATACGTTCATATCCTGAATGTATTAAAAAATCAAGGAGCCTTTGTATTTTAGCAAAGGCTCTTTTTTCGTATGGGACAGCAAGAATTGATACCGCATTTATTCAGGACGGAATTCCGAAAGATTACAGCAGTGCTCTGCAAACTATTCGGGATACAACACATAGAAGTGGCAGAGGACATTGCCAGCGAGACATTTTTGTTGGCTGTAGAAACATGGAGCTACAAAGGCTTGCCCGCTAATCCCACCGCATGGCTCTATGCAGTAGCAAAGAATAAGGCCAAAAATCATTTAAGTCATCAAGCTGTCTTTAATCAGAAAATTTCTCCTGAGATTGGACATGTCTCGGCAAAGAAGCAGGAAATAGACGTCGATTTGTCTGATCAGAACATTACAGACAGTCAATTACAAATGTTGTTTGCACTGTGTCATCCCTCTATTGCCGTGGAGGCACAGATAGGTCTGTCGCTTCGAATTCTTTGTGGGTTTGGGATAGACGAGATCGCTGACGCTTTTTTAACGCAAAAGGATACCATTAACAAAAGGCTGTATCGTGCCAAAGAAAAACTTCGAGAAGAAAACGTACAAATAGAATTTCCTAACGCCTCTGAAATCAATAAGCGGTTGTCGACTGTGTTGACAACTCTGTATTTACTCTTTAGCGAAGGATACTATTCCGAAAGTCAGGATCAGGTACTTCGTAAAGATCTATGTTTGGAAGCGATGCGGCTCACCTATTTATTACTAGAAAACGAACAGACCAATTTGCCGATGGTGAATGCTCTCATGTCTCTCATGTGTTTCCACGCATCAAGATTTGATGCCCGAACCAATGAAAAAGGAGAGCTCATATTGTATCAAGACCAAGATGAAAGTTTGTGGAATATAGAATTGATTACTAAAGGAGAATATTTCTTGAATAAAGCCTCGCGAGGCCAAGAAATCTCAAAGTATCATATCGAAGCAGGCATTGCTTATTGGCATACCATCAAATCAGATACCCCAGAGAAATGGGAGAATATCTTACAGCTCTACAACAAGTTGCTACAAATAGAATACTCACCCATAGCAGCCTTGAACAGGACTTATGCGCTGGCAAGAGCCAATGGCAAAGCTCAAGCTATAGTAGAGGCAGAGAAGTTGGCTTTGAATGACAACCATTATTACTTTATGCTACTGGGGGAACTCTATAAGGATACAGATGTGGTAAGGGCCAAGGAGAATTTTGAGAAAGCTTTGCTCCTAGCCAAGACCAAACCAGATCGGCAGGTCATCCAGAAACAAATAGATCTATGTAATTAGAACATATAGCCTTAAATCTTATTGCAAATACAATGTCCGAGCTCTTTGAAGCTCTATCATCCCCGCATTCTTGATCTCCAAGAAATAAGACAATTGCCATTCCTGAGTTTTTTGAGCTTGTTTGTTCGTCGTTACGTCCCAAGGAGGATACACCCTAAAGCCCCGTTTTCCTTCTTTTTGAGTGTTCGATAGGATTCCTTTTTCGAGGAGTACAGTTTTGGGAAATACAAATTGACCCAGAAGCTGCCCATGTCGTGTACTGATCACGGCGAGGTCCAATTCATCTGTGCTTTCAAATGGCTGGGTAATTCCCTTACTGTTTCTTCGCCACAGGGTTACAAATTGTCCCATCTTGGTAGGTGTTATTTTGGCTACCCTGTATCTCACGCTCAATCCATTGATCGAAAATGTGCAAGCGCCATATTCAGTGCTTTCGCTTTCTATTTTAGGTTGTGTATAGTCAAAACTACAGGGATCGTAGATCATTTCTTTTGCTGTGAGGAGATCCGATGGAATAGAGGTGTCGGTCCTAGAGTTGTTTGTAGTCATTGAATAGGACGTGCTTGTTTTTAATAGATGTTGATAAATGATTTATTTTAACTTTTCTTGCTTTACTATAATCATTCCCGCAAGACCAAGTCCTATCGTTAACCAAAAAATGGGATAACCCATTTTTACAGCATCTATCCAGCCCTTGTGCGTGCCAAAGCCAGTGAAGAGTTGAATGGTCAATAAGCTTAAGGGAATGCTTGATATGATCAAAGCCGTAAGGAAAATTATATTTGTTTTTTTATTTTTCAGGAGCAATAGATTGCTTACAATCCAATAAGTAAATCCTAAGAAAGGGAAAAGTAGCAGGCTAATTCCAATTATATTAAATGGGTATTCCGGATAATATTTATTTAAAATAAAAAGTCTTGCTGTCTCTTATACACATCTCCGAGCCCACGAGACGTAGAGGAATCTCGT
>CAMFLX010000292.1 GCA_945957555.1 uncultured Cytophagales bacterium | reverse complement strand
GCCAAATCTATCTCATTTGAGATTTTCAACAGCATTGGTGAGCGCATGATTACAGGAAACAGCGTTCCTGATTTTATTGACATAAGTATATTGCAAAAAGGAATCTATTTTGTAAAAATAAAAACCGCACATGGCGATATCCTACAGCGGTTTATCAAAGAATAGATTAAAAATTATAGCAAATTGTTTTCTAAGAGAAAATAAATAGCATACCTGTCCATTTCATTCCATCGCCAGTGGTCACAGGCGATTTGTTTCGGCCTTTGCGCCACAGACCTAGGTGAGGCTTCAATATTGTCTATTTTCCCAAGTTCAGGTTAATTACGTAGGCTTTTGACTTCTATTCTCTTGGAAATCTACGGTATATGCATTATCATTGACCAATATTAAAACTCCTATACAAGAATGCACCGCACTACAACATGGGTACTTTTCTTCATTTGCTTTTTTTCTATTGCCCAAGGTCAAAACAAATCCAAAACCTACCTTTTTGTCGGCTCTTATACAGATGGCAAGCCAGATCAAGGTATTTATGTCTATGAGTTTAACTCAAAATCTGGCCAATTGAAGAGAACCTATACGGTAGATAGTATAGTCAATCCGTCGTTTCTTACCATTTCTCCCAACGGGAAATATTTGTATGCCTGTACCGAAACAAAGCTGCCTACTCAGGGAAGCATTAGCGCATTTAAAATAGACAGTACCAAAGGCAAAGTCTCCTTCATCAACAAACAAACAAGTGCGGGGAAAAATCCAGTATATCTGACTGTTCACCAAAGTAACAGGTTTGTGGCTACGGGAAACTATTCAGACGGGACCGTGACTGTGCTGCCTACCCAACATAATGGCAGCTTAGGTCCTCCCATACAAACCATTGCATTCATAGATAGCAGTATCAACAAAGCCAGGCAAGAGCGATCGCACATTCACTCGACAGTATTTTCACCACAAAACGATTACCTCTATTTACCAGATCTTGGGGCTGACAAAATCAGGGCCTTTAAATTTGATACGAGCCAGTCGGGACCCATGATCTCAGCGGATCAATATACGGTACACACCAAACCTGGAAGTGGTCCTAGACATTTCACCTTTCAACCCAATCAGAAATTTGCCTATTGTATTGAAGAACTGAGCGGTATGGTAGTCGCTTACTCTTATTCCAATGGCAAACTGGACAGCCTACAAAGTATATTCTCCTATTCCCAAAAGCTAGAGAGCTACGGCGCTGCGGATATTCATGTATCGCCAGACGGCCTTTTTTTATATACCACCAATAGAGGGGAGCAAGAGAACACCATAGCGATCTTTTCCATAGAGCCGAGAAGTGGGAAGCTTAAACGGGTTGGGCACCAATCCACCTACGGCAATCACCCCAGAAATTTCACCATAGACCCTACAGGTAAATTTCTGTTGGTAGCCAACCAGATGACAAACAATATCATCGTGTTTAAAAGAAACAAGAAAACAGGCCTATTGAGCAAAAGTCAAGAGGTCAATATACCAAGACCTTCTTGTTTACAAATGAGAATTTATCGTTGAACGTGGGAATCCTCGCTGTTTGAGCCCAAACGCGTAGCGTTGGGAGAGTTTCGAGGATTCACAGCCATGTGTGTGGTAGAGGCCGCCGCCAATTTTCTTGACAACTTGTCCCGATTTTTCGGGAGCCTTGATTTTTTGGTTCTTTTGTATCAAGACAAAAGAACGAAGAAGATGGCAAACCGACAGAGAAACCTTATTGAAATTCTTATCTTAACGACAGTCCCTATTGAATAACTCGTTCCGAATATCGGAAGCGTATTGAGATGAGACGTTAGACATAAGACGCAAGAGTAAAGACGTCGCGCAAAAACATCACACTTACTACGTAATACCTCACACTTAACACGTCCTACGTAATACTTCCCTAGCCACCCCAGCACAACTTGTCCCGTCCTTACGGGAGTCCCCCACCATTTTCTTGAAGGCCGATCCCTCCTAAAATTGCCAGAGTCCTTGTGTGCGTGGCTGTCCACGCGGGGTGTACGGCAAAAACGAGAGTTTTTGAGCGAGTCATGCAGGGCGGAATTTTGAGGTTGGCCCGTGTGAGCCTGTCGAGCTTTAGCACGATGTCCTTTTTTTGTTTCTTTTTTTTGATATAAAAAAAAGAAAGTGCAGTGAGCATGGCAGACCAACAGTTTAATTTGAAGGGTTATTTTTCCTTAATTCCCTATCTTAAAGACATTGCTTCAAAGAAGGCTGTCCAACCAAACACTAGGATCTTGGCGATAACATGTACATGGTGCGTGTCTTGATTCTTGTATCTTGATTCTTGTATCTTGACTCTTGCGTCTTGACTCTTGACTCTTGACTCTTGATTCTTGCGTCTTGTATCTTGACTCTTGCGTCTTGACTCTTGACTCTTGACTCTTGATTCTTGCGTCTTGTATCTTGACTCTTGCGTCTTGACTCTTGACTCTTGATTCTTGCGTCTTATGCCTTTACCCTAAACTCTACCTCGCCACTTCGATCTTCGTCTTAAGGTTTTTAAGCTTTTCGTCTTTCACCTTTTTCACCACCTCGTAGACTTTGCTTCTTTTCACAGCCACATAAGCAAAGCTATCCTTCACCTCAATAAGGCCAATATCCTGTTTGTCAAGCATGGCTTTCTGGCACAAGAAGCCCACAATATCGACCTTGTTCACCTTATCTTTCTTCCCTTTGCCGATATATAAAGTTTCCCATTCGGGTTTTTGCGATACTACAGGTTTCTGAGGCAGCGCTACCTCTGGGTAATCTGCATCATATATATAATCTGGCAAATCATCCCTTTTGTCAAAAATCACGAAAGCCTCACCGCTGGCATGCATACGCGCCGTACGACCGTTTCTATGGGTAAACTCATCTTCTTTTAACGGCAGTTGGTAATGAATAACCGCACGTATTTCGGGTATATCCAAACCTCTAGCGGCCAAGTCAGTAGTTACCAGCACCTTTACGCTACCATTTCTGAATTTCACAAGAGCCCTCTCTCGATCCAATTGCTCCAAACCACCATGATATACACCATTGGGAATGCCCACATCAAACAGATAATCACTCACACGCTCAACGGATTCCCTCAGATTGACAAATACGATGATCACCTGATCACCAATACTGCAAATCAAATTAAACAAAGTATCGAGTTTGTCTTGTCGCTGCGCTGGCGTTACTTTCTTGATCGTGAGGCGATGCGAAGGCCCATCATTGTTGAGGAAATTTAAGTGTTGCGCTTGTTGTTGCATGCCTACAAAAGAAGGAACCTCATCCAAAACCGTAGCAGAAGTCAAAATCCGTTGCTTCAGCAAGGGCATGTTCGACACTACGGTTCTTATCTCATCTTGGAAACCCAACTCAAGGGATTTGTCAAACTCATCTACGATCAAGGTAGACACATGCCTCAGGTCCAAAACCTTCCTTTTGATCAAGTCATCAATACGACCCGGTGTGCCAATGAGCACCGCAGGAGGTTCCGAAAGATTATTGATCTCTGTTCTTACCGAATGGCCTCCATAACAGCAGTTTACCTTAAAGCCTGTCTTCATTTTTTTGAAAACATCCTCGATCTGTAAGGCCAGTTCTCTAGAAGGCGCCAATACCACTACCTGAATCCCTCTCATGTTAGGTTTCAGGATCTGAAGGAGGGGCAATAAAAAACCAAGTGTTTTACCAGAACCTGTAGGAGACAATAATACTACGTCCTTACCCAGAGCATAGGCATCGCCAAAAGCTAATTGCATGGGGTTTAAGGCTTCTATACCAAGATTTTTAAGAATCTCGTTTGGGTTCACATTTGTCGGAGTCATGGTGCAAAGGTAAAAATATATGTGGAGAATTATGGAAAAAGGTCGATTTGACGATGAGCTAATTTGAAGATTTGAAAATGGGGTGATTTTAAGATGAGTTGATTTGAAAATTTGGAGATGAGCCCTTTATCCGGTAGAAAAGGATCCGCTGTTCGATCATGTTAGCGAAGCGCATGTCGAACTGCAGGATAATTGAGAGCCTGTCCCGATTTTCCCTAATAGCGCAAGGGTCCCCTTGTGCTCTCATTATATTTGCAAGGCCCGCTGCTTCCATATTCATTGCTTTTCGGCTAAAGCCTGTTTGGATTTTTATTCTTAGTCCGTCGGTTGAAACCGACGGCAATTTAGAAACCCGTGGCAATTTGGAAACCTGTGGCAATTGATTTGTACCATGGTTTTTGTCTAGCCATGGGAAACTCTCCAAGGGTTTCGAACCCTTGGAGAGTTGCGACCGCCTAGGCTTGCATAAATAACTTAACATTTATCATTCAACATTCATAATTCCAGCGCAGCTGGGTAGCTCAACATTTATAATTCCAAGACACTAAACCACTTTAATTCGGTTATTATAAACCACACTAAATCAACCCTGTAATACCATAGTTCTAAAAGTTAAATTAACTCTTGGTCTTGTGACTTTGGTAGTTTTGGGCAAACTATGAAGCCAATGCGTTTGTGTGGTACCTTTCATCTCCAACAAACTGCCATGCTCAAGTACCAAGGCTATGCTTTGTTTGTTTTCTTTGTGTTTTAAGGCAAACTTACGCTCGGCTCCAAAACTTAAAGAAGCAATGCTGGTGTCTTTGCCCAAGGCCTTTTCATCATCGCTGTGCCAAGCCATTCCCTCTTCCCCTGTATGATATAGATTTAGTAAACAAGAATTATAGCGAGTCCCCGTGAGCCCTTCCACCAGCTTTTTCAGCTCCAACAAGGCAGGGGTCCAAGGTAGGGCTTGTTTGGTCGTATTAGAATAGGTATAGGCATAATTCTGGTCGGCATACCATGCCACTTTACGTTTGGTCACGATGTGCTTGCCGAAAATAACGGCCTCGTCGTTTTTCCATGCTATGGTCTGGAGCAAGTTATTTAAATAGTCTAGCGCCTGCTTTGCTGGCAAAACTTTTCCATAATAATACACCTCCCCATCGAAAGGCAATAAATTGTTCAATGTACCTGTATTAAATAAATCCATGTTTCCACTTGCGATATAATTGTTTCATACAATGTGCGCAAGGCCTATAGCCCTGCTGCTGAGCCTCCTCTTCTGAATTAAAAAACACACGATTTACCTTGTGCATCTTTTTTCCTGATCGGCAGTGGAGCAAGCCATAAATTTTAAGTCTTTTATTCCCGCCAAACTTGATTTCTTCTTGCTTGATGAAGCTTCTCAGTACTTTTTCTTCAATATCTGAATGATGAATCAATACCCTATTGTTGAGATACTTGAGCCGCTTCCCAACCAATGATAGCGGTCTTGCGAGTTGGCCCCCACATATACCCTCCAAAGATCCCACTTGCCTGAATCACACGATGACAAGGAATCAAGAAAGCCACTGGATTACTGCCTATAGCTGTACCTACAGCCCTAGACGCTTTAGGATTGTCAATCTGCTCGGCGATCTGGCCATAAGTTGTCAATCGTCCCATGGGGATCTTGAGCAAGGCCTCCCATACTTTCAATTGAAAATCAGTACCTTTTAGGTGCAGCTTTATTTCATGGATGCTGCTCCAATCTTGCGTAAAGATCTGTATGGCATTGTGTTGTATGGAATCCAAAACTTCACTGAAATGTGCTTTTGGGAAATGCCCCTTAAGTTCTTCCAAAGCTTTGGGCGCATCTGCCACAAAGGCGGTATAACAAATGCCCTTTGTCGTTGAGGCCACCAGCAATTGCCCAAAAGGGCTCTCTGTAAAACTGTAATTGATAGACAAGTGTTCCCCTTCGTTTTTATATTCCCCAGGGGTCATGCC
>CAMFLX010000291.1 GCA_945957555.1 uncultured Cytophagales bacterium | reverse complement strand
CTTCTACAGGGTTGGGATATACTTTGGCTTCAATCACCTGCAAAGTAGGATCGTTTACTGCCACGGCATCTTGGCAAGTTTCTGATTCATTACCAATTTTTAGATAGTTCATGTAAAATGTGGCTGCCCCAGTAGATAAAGGATTATGAATGAATTCTACTAGATAAACGGAGTCCATAGCACTAAGTGATGGTGTAAAATCAAACGAAAGATCCTCATAAGCAGAAGTTTTAAGGATTTTTTTATAGTTCCATCCATCTATGTAGCTATAGTTCTTACCATATAGTAAGTTTACCTGTATGGTATCGCCTGCATTAGCTTTGATTCTAGCTTGAACAATTCTATAGTCCTCAATGTTAAAGAAAGCATTTTGAGAACCATTATTGAGTTGGTACTGGATTCCCTCATTGGCTTTTGAGGTCGCGCCAATGTTCATGGTCATTTCATTGTTAGCCACAGTTACGCTATTGGTTCCAGGCTGATAACCTCTATAGTATGCATTAGTGAAATCTCCATAAAATACAGTAGCCAATTTGTTGGGTACGGCAGGCTTGTATGCGGTATTGCCCATCACTAGAGAGTCAATAAAAATTGAATAATTCCTTCCTGTCAAATCAGCATCATTGTTGAGTTCAATGGAAGAAATATGGTTTTTAGTGGCTGCTACATTGGTACCCGTTACATCAGTATAATTGGGTGCTTCTTGAGCAAATACACTTGTAAAATCGAACTTGTACCATCTGTAGTCAGAGCAAGTGATCTTTTGACGAATGCTATACCCGCTAAAGTATCTTTCTTTAACGTCTAGTCCAGATACATCATCATTATAAGCCTTATTTTTCATACTTACTTTGATCAAATCGCCTACGGTACCTTTCATTTTTAGATAAATGACCGGATTTGAAGATATATCCATACCACCAGCTGGGACATTACCAGCAATCAATTTATAGATAGCGTATTGTAGCGTATGTCCATTGGTCGTAGCCGTATATTTGAGTCCATTATCAGCATAAGTAGTATCGCCAACAGGGCCAGAAGGTACATATTGGGATACATAATACCTATAGTTTTGTTTGGTGAAATCATAAACCAATCCTGTTGGTGTATCTTCATTGGGTGTTAATTGCGCTTGTGCAGCAAAACCCAATAGTGCTAATAGTGCAGTAGTAATTGTTCTTTTCATATAGTGTAAATTTAAAATTTCCGTTTTTTATCTGTGTGACGTTTTACGTGTAACGTGTTATGTTTTTAGACTTTAAGGGCTCTCTTTTTTGTGCCATTGATGTCTAAGTTCTTTGCTTATCATCTCCCCACTCTTCCGATACTCGGAATGATAATGAAGTCATCCCCCTGCCCCCTTCGAAGGGGGACTATCCAACCAGTTTCCTATTCCTTCTGTCTTTTATCTGGTGTTTTGCTTCTTCTGTCTTAATTTACTACTTGGAAACCGCTGTCTGTGAGCGTGAAGGGCTTGGACTCGTTTTCATAGCCATACACATCCTTTTGTTTGATGATGAGCTTGCTGCCTGCCTCTAGTGGGTTTTGCAGTACCGTCCCGAAGTTTTTGCCCGTCTTCTCTATTTTGAGCGGGAGTACTTGTGTACTGCCGTCGGCTTTTACATTTACGATCTCAAACTTGTCTACAAAGGCCGCTTTGTACACAAACCAATCCAGTTTTTTGCCTTTATCGGTATTGGAGACCTTGAGGCTCAAATTGCTCGGGTCAAACTTCACACAAGGGAAAGTGGTAGGCTTTACCAATTCTGGATGCTTCTCATAAAACTTCTTGTTCGCTTCCTTAAAATCTTGCCAGCCACCTACACCATCAGCGCCATTGTAGGACCAAAACATTACACCCGCATAACCATTTTGTAGGGAATTTTCCATCATTTGGTCTGGGGTATAGATTTTGGAGTCTTTTTTAGAGGCAGGTGTCTCCCCAATGAGTACGGGTTTGTCAAACTGCCAGTATTTAATATCCTTCTTGAGATCAAATGGGTCTGCACCACTGGACTGGAAGTGATCGTAGTAGTGGATCTGGTAAAAATCTAGGTAAGCCAAGGGGTCTTGGTTTACGGTGGCCTTCAGCGCTGCATCGTTCCAGAGGTTACCTACCGAAGAAGGGGGCACGTTGGCGTTCCAACGGATGGCGGAAGAGCCTGTGGTAACCATTTTCTTAGAGTATTGGTGGACTATGGAGGCCATTTTGGCCGTGAGTTTCTGCATGGCTACAATAGGTACCACGTTCATGGTGCGGTATTCCCAGTATTTATCTTCGGGAATCACCGTCCTGTCTAGCGCCCACTCAGGTTCGTTGCACACTTCCCAAGCAAAGAGGTTGCATTGGTTGGCATAGCGCTTGACCATAGGTACAAAACATTTGTAGAGGTAGCTGTCCATTTTAGCATCGTCGGTGAGCAGGTCTTGATGGTTACCTGCATAGATCCCCGCGCTTTCTCTTTGGTCTTTGCACATGTCAAATGACCACAGGCAAGGCATGATCATGACCTCATGCTTTTGAGCGATTCGGAAACAGTCGTCTAAGTCTTGGAAGAAGTCGGGGTCGAAGCCCGTCACAAAGCCATTTTCGTCAAACTCGGGGTTGGCACGGCCATCGCAGTGGATCCAGAGCCTTACCACGTTTACGCCGTTGTCGTGGCATTCTTTAAACATCTTGTCAAACCAAACCGGGTCGTAGAGTGAGCCCCAGAGCTCATGGTTGCCAAAGTCGCCCCCAAACTTGTTCCATGCTACGTTAAAGCCGTTTACATAGTAGGGGCTCCCTTCGTATTTGATCATGTCCATGCCCTCGTATTTGGGATTGTATTGTGCAAACGTGCTTGGCCCAAGTAGGCATGCCATCAAAATCAACAGCTTGGTGATCACAGCTTGACTGCTGTATTTATATATATGAGTCATTTTCATCAATTCGAGTTACGAAGCCTATGCTTCTCGTTTATGGTCTATTACAAATATAAACATTTCTGCTATATAATGTAAGCTTACCAAGGTGTTAAAATCCATTGCTTCAGATAAACCTACAAGGTCCGTAAAATTGCTGCTAGCTTTGTTCAAACACTCAATTTTTGTTTCTTGCTAGCATCCTCACTGTTCCCCCCAGTCCTTTAGCAATTTTACGTACCCTATAAATTGGTCATTTTAAAAACTATAAAACAATGTTAATTGGAATTCTCCAATAAATATTTGCAAATGTACAAGATACCTGTGTTGAGGTAGGGGGAAGGTGGTGGTCATCTAGGGGGGAATTGGTGTTTTTGGTTTGCAGAGTTTAGAGATTAGAGGTTAGATACAAGAGGCAAGACACAAGAGGCAAGACACAAGACACAAGACACAAGACACAAGACACCTCGCCAACGTTCGTGTCCTCACGAACGCTTAACGGAATACTCCTGTACGGAGAATCAGCGACGCGCTCTTCGTACAAAATGTTGAATGTAGAACTTGTTCCGACCTTTCGGAAGGCTGTGTCTCGGATTCCTGCGAATGGCCGAACCATTGCTATTCAACAAAGCCATTCAAAACTCAACATTTATAATTTATAACTCCAGCACGCTGGATAGTGGGATGTTTATTGTGAGCTAGTCTAGATTGGTTTGCATCTAAAAGGGAATGGCTCCCCTAGTGTAGCTAGTCCCATAGTGACGGTATATCGGTAGCCAATGAAGTAGGTATAACCACAAGTCCTGTAAGAGCCTGTCCCGATATCGGGAACGGTATAGTTTTGGTCAAGAAAAAGCGATATGCCGTAGATTTCTAACAGTAAAACTATATCGTTGCTAAGCAACATGGTGTTTGGTGTTGAAATGATTTTCTACCGATATCTCGTCCCGATGGGACTTGTTTGTTTCTGTGGCATATTTGCCCCACGGGTTGAAACCCGTGGCAATTGAAATCATTCCTTGGTTCTTGCTCTTGCCATGGGAAACTCTCCAAAAGTTTCGAACTTTTGGAGAGTTGGGACAGCTATGGTTTGCGCTATGGCTAAGTACAGCGGAAGGATTTTCATGGGTTGCGGAGGAGTTTCCATGAGTTGCGGAGGAGTTTTCATAACGTGCGGAGGAGTTTCCATAAGCTGCGGAGGAGTTTCCATAAGCTGCGGAGGAGTTTCCATGACCTGCGGGAGGGTTTCCATAAGTTGCGGAGGTCTTTCCATAACATGCGGAAGGGTTTTTATAAGATATTGAGGGGTTTGGGGAAGGGGTTAGTGAATAAGAAAAGCCCTACGAGCCATAGGTGGCTGGTGGGGCTTTGTTGCTTTTAAGGGGTTTAGACTTTTTCTACTGCTTTCTTTTTGGCACTTGCAGCGCTTGTGGTCTTGCCACTGATCGTCTTGCTGATTTTGTTGAAGCTAAAGAGGTTCTTTTTGTGTGGCTGATCGCTGTAAAAGGGCTTTGCGATCTTGTGAAGGCTATTAAAGTTTCAAGTGCAGTGTTTATTAAAGAACAAGGCCTTTTTCCCAAGTTCAAAGCTTGGCAGGAAGGTTATGGCGCCTTTACCTATTCCATTCAAGAAAAGGAAACATTAATCGCCTACATCAAAAACCAAGAAGCACACCATGAAAAGATTTCCTTCAAGGATGAATACATTGCCTTGTTGAAAGAACATGGGATTTCTTTTGATGAGCGGTATCTGTTGTGAACCTTGGAGTTGAAGGGGGAAGGAAAGCTGGGGGATGATAGACTTTCCAAGTCTTCAAGACTTTGTAAGTCTATGGTGAATCGACTCATTTTCAAACATTCAAATCAAAAAAAGATATGATCTCAAAGAAACGCAAAAAGCTGATCGTTGACCTGATTGCCAATGATCTCTTGGTGAACAAACTGATTTATGGCCTTCGTATGCTTGAGGTGGATGCGAGTGCGTACTATCCGCAGCTGAGTACGCTGGTGTTTAAGCTCATGGGCTTGAAGAAGGCTGAGCAGAGTGCAGGGCCTCCCAAAGGCCTCATTTAATCCCCTCCTGAAGGTCGTCTACAGTATTGGTGGCAAGAATATGAGCAGGGACGCAAAAATCAATAGTATGACAGAGTTGGAATATTTTGTCGAAGGTGAGTTTATTAGAGATAGGCCGTATGAAAAAAACAGCCAAGAGTTGATATCCAAAGCCATTGAAAGCGCAAAAGGGATTCCTCCAGCTTTTGAAAGAGAAGAGATTAGTATTGGATGGATGTTTAATTCCTTACTTCATTACAGAATCGGTATTGATGGTTTCACTCATAGGGCTGGAGGTTTTCAGGAAGGCTTTGAGATTGGACGTCACTATGCAGGCGTTTTACAAACCAAAATCTCTGTGATCCTTAAGGAAAACATTGGCGAAATAGATCGTACCCTTTGTCTGATTATTGACCCCTTAGAGCGAGATATCGCCAAGGAGGACTTGGTATCTAAATATAATTATCCTGATGTGGATCTCAATGCGATAGATATGGACTATTACAGTGATAATTATTAACAGCCGTCACAGAGATCTCATGCTGTTCGCTTCTTCCGTTGGGTGAAGTCGAACTCGAAGATAATTGAGATCCTCCATCCACTGATTCCTGCAAAAGAGTTTTGTATTTAATCTAGGGGGTTGAAACCTGTGGCAATTAAAGTGCAATAATAAGACAAGCTCCAGAATATCTTTAATCCAGATGCGGGCAAATATGCGCCCCACAGGAGGGACTGGCTTGGGCACAGGGTCCTTGCCATGGATGGGAGCACCCTAGGCCTGCCACGGTCACAGGAGCTGGCGTACCACTTTGACGCATCAGTCAACTACCAGAGCCATTCGACCATCATGGCCTCCGTG
>CAMFLX010000290.1 GCA_945957555.1 uncultured Cytophagales bacterium | reverse complement strand
GCATACTGTATACACCTACTTTGATTATTTCGGCATCTGATTGGATATTCAAATCAGAAACCACAGGATTGGGTGCGATCGTGATTTTGGCATTTGAACGGCCCTCATCGCTAAGTTCAGTGGTATTGTCTACTATAACGGTTACCAAATTTGTCATTTGATAAGAACAGGCAGAAGCAATACAATCTACCTTGCCAGAAACCCAATCTGTTACAGGATCCATACTTGTAAGTGTTGCAGTAGTGTTTCCTTTTATGTCTGTAATGGTAGCGCCTGTGCCTTCCGAGATTTTAAAATATGTTTCTAATCCAGTTTCAGTGCCTGATAGGCAAGTGTTAATATTTGCCTGTATTTCAGCCACACTTCTTGCGGTGTTCCATATTCTGATCTCATCCATTTTACCATTAAAATATTCGGCAGTTCCTATCGTTACATCCTCTCCTATTCTGATAGCATTATTGTTTGCGGCTATACCTGCGAAACCCGCAGTAGCGGTTCCTACTTGAATCCCATCCACATATAGCTTTATCTCCCCATTATCAAAAGTAACTGCGACATGGTTCCAGCTATTGGTAGTCAGTACACTGGGTGCAGTTACGGTTGTGCTAAGAGTACCCGCTCCTTTGATTAGAAATCGAAGCCCCCTGCCGTTATCGGTACCACCACCATAGGTATCAAATAAAAATTCACCCGATACGGCCGTATTGGTGAAGTTTGTTATCAATCTATTGTATACACTGGCCCTTGGATACACCCACGCTTCTATGCTAAAAGTATTTGTAGCTGCCAATTTTACGTTTGTTTGCACGTAATCATTGACCCCGTCAAAATCAAGTGCGGAATTGGCAAACAAATTAGACTCCCCTATTACATTAAAAGTTTGTGTAGCAGACAAATTACCAGTATTGAATGACAATGGGCTGCCTGTACCTGCTAGCATATTACCCACCTTTACATTACCTACATTATTTCTCAAGGTATAATTAACACCTACTTGTGAGCTTGCAGTAGTAATCGAAGTACTGGTGCCCGATGTGACCACAGGAAGTGAGGCTGTTAAACTCTGATTGCTGATTGCAGCCAACACTGTAACCGTAGCTATGCCAGTACCTATATTCCCTTGAGCGTCTTGTGCGCTGAGAGTAACAGTGTTGTTACCCAATTCATTACAATTAAAAGTCGTTTTTGACAAACTGAGAGTCACCGCTCCTCCACAAAGTCCAGCGGAGCCGTTGTCTATCAATTGGGGGGTAATCGATACTTTACCTGTGGCTAAATCAATTTGAGCATTGATATTTTTAGTGATCACATTTGGAAGTATTTTGTTTTGAACCGTCACTATAGCAGTTGTCGACACTTCATTGCCTGCTGCTGTTGCAGTAATCTTAACGGTATTAGTACCTAAATTGGCACAAGTAAAAGTGCTCTTGTCTAAACTATATTGTAAGGCTTCATTACAATACACGGTCGAACTATTTATCACATCGGCCGGCACTATGCTAACACTTCCATTGGCTGCTAATTGCACCGTGATGTTTTTGGCAACTAATACTGGTACCGCAGGAATCACATAAACATTGGCGGTTGCGGTACCAATATTGCCTACGCTGTCGGTCACACTTAGGGTAACGGTATTGTTCCCCAAATTAAGACAATTAAAGGCTAGTCTATTTAAGCTTACAACTAAATTGCTAGTTTTAGTAACGTTATCTGTACTCCCATTGTTTATGACGGCAGGGGTAATAGTTCCAGTACCATCTGTTAGCAATCGTAGTGTATCGTTTTTGGCAATAACTGTGGGGGCTATATTGTCAAAAAACACCGTACTAATTGCCATTTCATTGCCTTCAGTGGTAATATTTACAGGTATTTGAATACTTACATTACCTACTGCTGTTGGCGTAATTTGAACCGAATAGCTTGTGCCTGATCCTGTAAAATTGGATGCAGTACCATTAGTGATCACCAAATCTGATATATCAAAACCAGTAACTGCTTCTGTAAAAGAAATCGTAAATGGTATGGTAGTAGCATTCGTCTTACCTCCTAGTGTTGAAGTAATGACAGGCACAGAGCCACTCCCTGTCGTAAACGTCCATTCGGCAGGAGCTTTTCCTTCATAACTGATCCCTGTGGTGGAAGATAGAGCTGTAGCTGGTACAGTAATTTGATATTGCGTATTGGGCGCTAACACACCACTCGGAATTTTTACCAAATTACTTGTAATAACGAGTTCGGATACATTTATGGTGTCCACATTCGTATTTGTCGTAAGATTTTTTAAAATCAAATTGCCCGTATTCACCTTCATAGGCCTATCAAACTGTAAAGTAAGAGGCGATAGCCTACTGACGGACGTAGCGAGATGCGTAGGTGTCAGAGTAGGACTTAATCTAACAATAGTAGCAGAAAAAAACATATCATTATTTGCGGCCCCAGCATTTATCACCTGTCCACCAGCATAGTAATTGTATTGAGTACTGGTACTATATTGGAATGTTGCAGTCCCTGAAGCTGTCAAAAACATCGCTGTATATTTTTGCCCAGACACTACTTTTATATTGAGGTTCTCTATATTCCAAGTATTTGTCCTACTACTCGACACGGCAATTGCTGCACCCTGACCTAACAATGTACCAAACTCTCCCTCCCCATTATATATCCTTACTATGGCAGTTGCAGAACTTGTATTGGAGGCTTGAGCCTTGATAGTAGCTAAAGTACCTGATCCGCACGCCGTAAAGGATTGCCCAATGGTACCAGAATAATTACCCGTACCAGCGTTACCATTCACATTGGTATTGATGCTGCACGATTGCGCCTGAGCCTGATGCATACTGAATAACAGTACCAATGACCCAATAACTTTTGATAATAAACCCGTTTTTCTCATGATTTAATTTTTTTAAAATAAAAGTATAATTTTTCACCTTTTGAAAAACCAAAATCTAGCTAACCGCCAGAGCTCAATGAATAAACGCCGTGAGCTCTGGCGCCCAACTACTATAAATGTTTTCCATTTGATCAGTACATTTGTTGAAGACAAATATGTATCAGTCCTTTTTAAGACAACGGACATCTGTATTCGATTTCAGACATTCGACAACGAAATCGGACATTAGTGTCTGAATAGAAAAATTCCTACTATCTTTAACGCAATGACAAAGATCTTTAACTCGATCAGGGACATCGGTATCAACCAAGGTACTCCCAACGAAGAAATCAAGCGAATTCGTTTACTGAATGTTTTTTGTATTTGTTGGGTGGGCTTTCTGATTCTTTTTGCATCCTTGGACTCTGTATTCATGCAAAACCCCAAAAACAACCTGATCTGTCATGGCTTGTCTAGTGTATTTGTTATCTGCGTGTTTGTCCTGCAATATTTAAGACGATATCTTCTTGCTAGATTCCTATATATTATATCTTCTATTCTCGTTTATATGGCTTTCGCCAATATCCTCGAGCCCAATTCTCTGATGGAATATTTCTTGATTTTGATTCCCATGCTGTCGAGTTTGTTTATCGACCATAAACTCATCAATTGGGGCATTTTATGCATTTCCTTCATGTGTTTTTATATACCTATCTTATATTTTGATCATTACCAAGGTATAGCACTCATGCCCATCCCTAACTTCATTCTTTTCTTTTCAGTTTTTGTAATAGTCAACTATTTCAAAAACCTTAATCATAAAAATGAAAAGCTTTTAGAGAAGCAACGCAATGAGGCCTTGAACGCCAAGGAACAGATAGAGATACAGCAAAAGGAACTGGAAGACCTGTATGCTTTTCAGTCGCATTTCATGGTCAATCTTTCACATGAGATCAGAACCCCACTTACATTGATCAAAAGTGGGACCAACCAATTGAGGAAGGAAAGGGACGAGTCTGTGATCACCGTAATCAATGATAGGATTGATCAAAACGCTGAAAAGATCAAACACCTAGTAGACAACATTATTGATATTGCGAAGATGAATTCCAATAAGCTGGAGATGAACAGGAAACTGTTTCACATTTTACCTTTTGCGCTCAAAATCTCTTCCTCTTTTGATTCTATATTTAGGCAAAAAGGCATTCATTTCTTTATTCAGAAAACGGATATTGATGAAAACCTGCTCGTCAATGCAGACAAGGTGTATCTAGAAAGAGCACTGAGTAACTTGATCATGAATGCTCAGAAATATTGCACCCAAGGAGATACCGTAACCATAAGACTGTCGGCTGACCAGAATATTTTCAAGTTTCAAATAGAAGATACAGGCTGCGGAATTCCCTTGGAGGATTTGGACAAAATCTTCCTGCCTTTTTATCGTGCCCAAAACAGCATCAACCAAGCGGGTGGCAGCGGCATAGGTTTGTCTTTTGCCAAAGAGGTCATTGTCTTGCACGAAGGCAGTATTGAAGTATCAAGTGTGCTCCACGAGGGGGCTACTTTTACAATTGTACTTCCATACCTTGTGTCTGAAAAACCCCTAGTAGAGCAGGCTTCGACTTTACAATCCTCTATTTCAAAACAATTCAAGAATGCGAAGGTATTGCTGGTGGAAGACAACACCGAAATGCAAGCTTATCTCAAAAACATCTTGAATCCCTTTCAGCTCAGCCTTGCTGCCAATGGGCGACATGGGCTTGAGGTGATCCAAAATCTGAGTCCAGACATCATCATCACCGACTATATGATGCCCGAAATGGATGGCTATGAGTTCATCAAAGAGGCAAAAAGACTCGGCCATGACTGCCCAGTAATCGTGCTCACAGCACGCATGGATGATACAGCAAAGCTTGACTTCTTACGCCTTGGCATAGATGATTACTTGACGAAGCCCTTCAACGAAGAGGAACTATTGATCCGAATAGAGAATTCTTTGAACAACAACCTATCAAGAAAAAGTGCACTCCCCGCTACTGAGGAAGCCTCACTGACAGACGATTTGGTAAGGGATAGTCACAATATCATTTTAAAACATTTGGATACTTTTGAATTTGGAGTAAACGATCTTGCTGAATTGATGTGCATGACCGAACGTACCCTCAATAGAAAACTAAAAGCATTGACAGGCTTAAGTCCAAATGGTTTCATCAGAGAAGTGAAACTCACTGAAGCCAAAAGACTCTTGGAATCAGGAGAAAACATATCCCTCAAAGAAATCACCATGAAGGTAGGTTTTAAGAACAGTTCTCACTTTTCAACCTTGTATGAAGCGCGCTTTGGCAGGAAGCCGATGGGATGAAAATAATGTTGTGGTTCGAATAAAATCGGAATGTTTGGAATTATAATAATTATTCAAGACAATTGTAATCAAGAGGAGTTAAAGCACTTAAACAATCAAGTATTTTACAATTTTTAAAATCAAATCAAGTCTGCTAGTATGAATCATCCATTAAGCTCGAATACTGCAATCAAAATCCTTCTAGGGTTCTTTTCAATCGTTACTGTCTTTCATTTGCTTATTTTATTAAAGTGGATCCCTTATTCAGTCACATGGGGTGGCAGACTTAAAAATGATGAAGAGATGTATGTGTTTGAAATTATCTCAATCACCATTATTCTAGCATTAATCTGGGTGATACTTATGAAAGGTAAATTGATCAACCCCATTTTATCTGAAAAAACACTTAATTTAATTTTATGGATTTCTTTTATACTCTTCGTTTTAAATACAATTGGCAATTTATTCGCAAAAACCGTTTTTGAAAAAGGATTTTCTATACTAACTTTAATAACCTCACTATTAATTTGGATAGTAATCAAAAAGAAATAATACAAATGATATATTTCTGTCTCTTATACACATCTGACGCTGCCGACGATCGCATAAGTGTA
>CAMFLX010000289.1 GCA_945957555.1 uncultured Cytophagales bacterium | reverse complement strand
TGAAATGATGGCAGAATAAACAACATGTGGCAATGTCGAAACTATGATTCAACTGTCCTATGTTCTCAAATGATTCTACAAAGTATGTTATTGGGATGTCTTTGGTATTTGTTTTTGCATAGGCAATAGCTTCTTTTTTAATATCTAACCCATACAAAACAACTTTATAGCCATGAGAAACACTCCACTTATGTATGGCTTTCAAATTGTCGCCTGCACCACAACCAATATCGATAATATGGTAGACTTTATCTTTGTCGATAAGGAAATGTGCTAATCCGTCAGTTGTTATTTTGTTGCCACCCAAATATTTGTTCACAAAAGCAATCTCTTTCAGATTTTGAAAAAGATCTTTTTCTGGGATGTTGTCAGCGTCCAAAAGCTCTTTCTCGTAACTCCTTTTCTTGAGAAATTTCATGAAAGATAATTAGGTATTTGACCTTTATGGGTTTTGATTTTGCATTTGATTGAAGATAGCAAACTGTATAGTCCGTAAAAAGTCCTGTTGACGTAGATGAAGTGATTTGATCCGCGAGGTTCAATGTCTTTTTTAAATTCCTCCAAGCTTCCAATGTATTCACCATATTCGTACATAGACTTCATATATTTGTCATCACTGAAATCGAATTCTTCTTGTGCAAATGGCTTGGTAGTAATGGCTAGCATCTCTTTGTAAAGTTTGGAATAGAAATCCGCTTTGTTTTGTGAGTCGCTAGGTAAAATCATCTCCAGACTACGTAACGTTATATCAAATGCTTCCTTGTCATGTTGTATTGCTGGATCAGCAAGCTTCCAGAAATCTAAATAAAACTTTTCAGAAAGCTGTTTGATGCACCCAAAATCAATGACAATGACTTGCCCTGTGTCAGAGATAATAAAGTTTCCAGGATGAGGGTCTGCATGCATTTTTTTCAGTGCATGGTTTTGGTACATATAAAAATCCCATAAGGCCTGACCAATTTGGTTTCTTAGTTCTTGACTTGGGTTGGTATTAATGAATTCTCGTAAATGAGTCCCTTCTTCCCATGACATAGTGATGATTTTATGGGTAGAGTACTCTGAGAAATATCGAGGGAATCGAAGGTTCTTTATGTTTTTACAAGCTTCAGATATTTCTATGCCTTGTTGTAGTTCAAGTGAATAGTTCGTTTCGTCCAAGAGTTTGTTTTCGACCTCTTCTACATAACGATTGATGTCGTTATTCTTAACGTTCATTAATTTTGCCGCGAAGGGTTTTACCAGCTTAATATCGGATTTAATACTGTCAGCAACCCCCGGATATTGAATTTTCACTGCTAGTTTCTTGCCGTCTTTTTCTGCCTCATGTACTTGCCCAATAGAAGCGGCATGTTTGGCATGTATGTTGAATTTGTCAAATACAGCTTCTGGATTTTTGCCAAAACTGTTTCTAAATATTTTTGCTACCAAGGGACCCGAAATAGGGGGTGTCTGAAATTGCGCCAAGGAAAATTTGTCTACATATTCTTTAGGAAGCATACCTTGATCCATACTAAGCATTTGTGCCAGCTTTAATACGGATCCTTTCATCTCGCTTAGCGTTTCGTAAATATCTTCTGCATTATTGGCATTAAGTTCGTCTTTACTCATCTCTGGGTCAAACGTTTTTTTGACATAATGTTTAAGATAATTCGCACCGATCTTTGCACCAGTTGATATGAATTTACTCGCGCGTTCTACTTTCCCAGTAGGAATACTTTTAAGTGTTTTCATCTTTTAAATATTAGGTTATCTAATCATGAACTTGGCAAAATCAAAAACGCTGTCTATTACATTGCTATTCATAAGGTCAAAGGAAAGGTTAACAGCCTTCTCTATAGCGGCATCAGTCTGCTCGAATCCAATGGAGTCATCTTTGTACCAATATCTTAAGACGAAGAGAAATTGGACAAAGAGGAGGTCTGCATATTTTGAGTCAATGAAGGTTCTTGTCTTGATCTCTCCGGTGCTCTTGGCCTTGGTTAGTATCTCATTTGCAAAAGCTACATAATGAGTCTTTGTTTTTTTGAAATGTGAGGGTATGTTTTTTAGGAGATTAACGTCTGCTCTTAGAAGTTCCTTGTAAAAGCTGCGATGTTCATTCAATTCCTCTATGTAGGTGTAATAAAACGATAATAGCTTTTCTCTACTCGAATAGTTTGTGTAATTACTGTCGGCATGTAGTCTGGCCAAGGTTGTTGTGATTGTGTTTTGCCACAAGTCTTGTTCTAGTACAGATAGTGAGGGATAAAATGTATAAAATTTAGCCTCACTTATTTTGAGATATTTAGCGAAAATATACTCATTTGCTGGCTTTTCGCCTTTGTCTAATGTGTAGACAATGTATTTTTTGATGATGTCACTGTTTTCCATGACTTTAAAACATTAAAAAAGGTTTCTTGTTTTTTCAAATTACGCTTATTCAATCGTAATTCAAATAGATAACGTTATTTAGTGTTAAAATATTGTGCTGATACTACTTTTTTTTCAAGGAATAACTGTATTTCAGTTTGGAGCTGATGTTTACAAGGCTTTTGTTTTGAATATTTCGCAAATACGATTCGTAGTCTAGTAGTATTCTTCCGAGGTTTCCAAGGAAGGGTAGCCCAATACTCTCATATTGGTAGATACCGTCATTAAAGGTTTCGTTATCATTGACAAATAATACAGCGCTCAATGAAAATTCAATTCCTGATATTTGATCCTTGAAGTAAGCGATATCGGAGATAAACCCATAGGCTAGCCCAACTTTGTTGGCAATTTGAATGTTACTTGGAATTTTTTTGATTGAATCTCCATAAAAAAGGAATTTACGATAGTTATCTGCGTAATGGTAGTAATTTGGGTAGTCGCTTTGGTTGGGTAATCGAGAGGCAATTGCTTTGATTTCTCTTTTGTTTTCGAGGCTTAAGTTGAGTTTAGTTCTCGTATTTGGATAACAAACCTCTTTCCACAATTGGTGTAGTTGTGATAACGATATATTGTTGTCTAAGCCGAAATTCATGGGCTTTCGGATCATTTTACCCTTTGCATCAATGTATCTTTTCCCTAATAAAATTTCGTTTTTGGGATTTGTTTTAAAGCTAGAAGTATCACCGTTTTGTGAGAATGTTGTATCTCCTTTTGATCCCACTAATTTGACAGGGAAAGTGATTCTGTTTTGTAGTGTATCTGAGTGAGAAAATCGCTGATTGATTTTAATTTTGTTAAAATCAAGATCTTGTAAGGTCTTATTGATATATTCGTGTCCTAAAAATTCGTATAGATAATTCGGTGATGAGTTATCGCTTACAACAAAACAACGGATTATGTGATCTTTTAGTGATAGGTGTTTCAAGCTATCGTAGTATAAAAACTTCGCTGGAGGGGCGTAAGGTCCTGAAGTAATGAGTTGGTTCTCTATAGTTACATTTGGTTTTTTAAATCCATTAATTTTGTCGTAGGTGAGTATGCATAAAGGGAGCTTCGCAAGACTTGCTGGATAGAAATATTCCTGATCATTGACTCTATACGTATAGTCTATAAATCCATTAGATGTTGGTCTTGAATAGATAATTTGAATCCTGTATTTGTCAGGATTGCTCATTACCTTTTCAAATACAGGGTTTTTTATGCTTTTAAGTAGTTTTTCGAGATTAAATTCTTGCGAATATGATTGAACGCATTTGCCAAAAAATAATAAATATGTAATAAGCCTCCACAAGACTATTTAACTTTCTTGAACAACATTAAGTTCTGGTTTTTTGTGTTCCAATGATACCCCAAAGAAAATGGCAGCGGTCTTATGGTGTTTGTAGAATCTTTGTACGCAAGTTCAAGATCTTTTTGATGTGTGTAAGATTCAAAATCTCTCACAGGTTTTTCATATACACCAAAGAATGTTTTAATCCAAGATTTGTTGTTGAAGGTTTTAAAGGGAATTCCCGTATCATCTTGAACGATAAAGTCACATTTTTCGAGCATCGTATTTTTGATTTTCGAAAATACGATATCAAAGCAGCAATAAGAAGCAGATTTGTAATAACCAATACAATTGTCGAATGATTTTAAAAATGGAATTAAACCTTTTGTTTTGTTAAGGCCGCCATCCGTCATGTCTGCTTGGAAGTAGAAAAGTGATTTTACAGTTTTAGGATCATTAGCACTGGTGAAATCTATTTTTACAGCTTTAACCCTCCCGCCATTTTTACTTTCCAAAGAATCAAGCGTATAGTTCCCTGTACTGTCAAGATTAAGTTTTTGTACATTTAATATTTTGTTACCCGTTCTTACCATAAATAGGGTGATTAATGGAAGTGTTCCGTTAGCCCTGTGCTTTTGTAAATGTCCACCCATGTGCGATGTGATGAAATAACTCTTTTTATACAAGTCATTAAGTGCAAGATTTACATCATTAAGGTATTGAGAAACAAACTTAGGATCCTTAGTTGTGAAATCAACAAAATCACCTACTGGTTCTAGAGCAATGAGTGTAAATGTCCTGCCTTTTGGAAAGAAGGTATACGCGTTTACAAAATCAGGTCCAGAGAAAGGGTAGAGTACATTTTTTTCAACATTTACAAATTCTGAAAATTCTTCAGAAGCAAACTTTCTCATTTTAGAAAATCTGCTGGTTTCTAACTGTTTCCAAATCGTATCAGCAGTGGAGCTAAATTTTTTCCAAGTACTATCGCTAGTAAGCTTTAAAAATTTGGAATCTTTTATAGGCATACAAGCAATAAATCTTGCGTAGTTGTCGTATTTGGGGTTCTCTCTTACAATTTGTCCCTTGTAGTCTTTGTCTGTTTCGTCCAAAACGGCAACAACGGTGTCTTTTTTAAGATCTTTTAGGGTTTCGTCTTTTGTTTGTTCAGTTTTACTTTTGTCTTTGCAGCTTGTGATAATGATAATAAGAGCAAGTGATAAGAAAAAATGTTTGATCATAAATGTGAATTTTGCCAAAAATAATTGCTTTGCTGATAATTAAAAAATTTCGGGAATAATATTTAGTAAATTGTCAACCTTGAGTTTTTTTGCTGAAATGAAGCCTTCTCCATAGTTACTGCCTATCATTCTTCCGAATTCTTTATCCCTTGCTTGTATATAACTAATAAAGTTTTTACTTGATATGTAAGTTTGTGGTTCAGTGCCGTTTTCAGAATAAAACTGACTTTTGTGGGCAAATATAGATTCCCTTTTGGTATCCCATTCGCTAGTAGTGTCAACAATAAAGTCAGGGATTAACAACTTATCTTGAATATATGACAAAACAGACTTGGGACGCCAGTGTTCTTGCTTTTTACCATCTATTAAGCTCTCTATTTTAGCAAGTCCCGAGAGAAATGCCGCTTCATGTACGAGCTTGTGTCCATTGCCATGATCTGGATGCCTATCAGTAGGAGCATTCGTAATCACTATTTCAGGGCGATATTTTCTGATGATTTGAATTACTTGCATTTTTTGAGCTATAGATTGATCTATAAAACCATCGGGAAGTCTGAGGTTTTCTCTAATATGTACCCCTATTACTTCTTTAGCGTGTAATGCTTCAGATAATCGTATTTCAACGGTGCCCCTAGTCCCCATTTCGCCAAGAGTAAGGTCAATAATGCCTACTTTCATTCCAA
The DNA here is from genome assembly GCA_945957555.1 of uncultured Cytophagales bacterium. Classification (GTDB taxonomy): domain Bacteria; phylum Bacteroidota; class Bacteroidia; order Cytophagales; family UBA9547; genus CAMFLX01. The sequence continues at coordinate 253 of CAMFLX010000289.1, read as the reverse complement.
GTTTTACTTGTTTATGTAAAGTGCCTGCACAACCCAATTCAACATCGTCTGGATGTGCACCAAAAGCAAGTATGTCTAGTTTGGTAATCATAAATTAACGGACTCTTAGTCTTCGCCCTACCCTTAGTTTTGTTTTTGTACTTATGCGGTTGAGCCTGCATAGTTGCTTAATAGATACACCATATTTACGAGCAATTTTCCCCAAATTATCGCCAGATCGTATTTTGTGGTAGTAGATTCTCCTTACAATTTT
>CAMFLX010000288.1 GCA_945957555.1 uncultured Cytophagales bacterium | reverse complement strand
CGCGATTCCTCTACGTCTCGTGGGCTCGGAGATGTGTATAAGAGACAGGTACAGACCTGCTTGTTGTTGTAGCTCTATGGAACTGCTAAGCGGTAAACTCACGGTAAATCCATTGCAAGAAGTAATCTTCAATCCTTGTACATGCTCCATATTTTGAATGTTGATATGCCCCACAGTAGGATTAGGATATACCAAGTTTTGGGTTTGAAGCTGAGCATCTTGCACAGCAACTGTGCCGTATGCAAATACATATTTTGTGGTTTTATAATAAGATGTACTTGAAGTGCTGTAGCTTTCCTCAAGATCTGTTAATATTTTGCCACCATCGAAGGTGCGTGTATTCCTCGCATAAGGAGCCCCGTCAGACACCCAATTATTATCAGATTTGTAGAAGACCTCATCTTGCACTGTTTTACCTGATACATCGAAGGTCGTCTCCGTTTTTTTATAGTCATTGTCTATGAAAGTAGTTTTATTCGCTTCATATATCCATGTATCTACAGTAGTGGTCGAACCCGATTGCTCAGTGACGCTAGTCGGTCTGCCTGATGCATCGTAAGTATAGGTGGTACTATAAACCTTATTGTCCCAATCCGTAGAAGCATAAGAAGTAAATTTGATCAAATCTGTATTCTTGTCGTCATAAGTCTTGAATACGATATCGTATCTTTTCTCTACAATTTCCATGATGCCACCCAACGTAACATTCTTTTCCCAATAGATGATTGTATCTATTTTGTTGTCTTTATATTTATACACCTCCGTTTTTTCAAGAACCAAGCTGTCGTCAAAGCCAGAATATTCTTTTCTATCTATTTTGATGACTTGGTCGTTGGCGTTTCTGGTCACAATCCTTTTATAAGAATCATAGCCCAAACTTTTGATGCCAAAGCTGAGAGCCCATTGGTTATTTTCTACAAGCATGCCAAAGTTGTCATAGACCCATTGCTCTTCCCAGTCACTAGCATACCCATTAAAGCCTTTCGATTCATTCCAGTAGTAGTTCAACCTGTTTTGAGCATCATACTGAAACCGATATCTAAAGTTTTGATAGAAAGATGGTGATATCGCCTCATTGGATTTCAAATGCTCCAATAGCTTACCATTGGCGCTGTATTTGAAACTATGATCTTGCGCTGGCGACTCAGCTTGTGTCTCGTAGTCGTAAGTATATTCCCTTGCACTTGAGGGATTGCCAAATAAATCTAGTGGTTTATAGAAATACGGTTGTAGATCCTGTGCCGTCATCGGGGTGGAGAACATCGCAATCGATGCATAAAGTAGAGATTTTAACTTCATATTATATTTGTTTTGTTTTGATGTTTTAATCTTTAAATGTAGGTACTCGGGAATAACTATTACACTTAAAGTAGAGCAATGTAGCGATTTTTTGAATCATAAAGAGTTGTTTGGGAACTTAATCATTAATGAATATTTTATAAAACCTTATATTTGCCCTAGATGCAGGAGTATCCTGCACCTAGGGCAGAAACTAAAGTCTCATTAAACCTAGAATACGCATTAGAAATTTACTACGACAAAATGCTAATCAAATTCATTTCGATACTCGTTTTTCTTCATTCATTTAGGCTTGCTAGCTTTTCACTCAGAAAAACTCCGTGTCTCACGACTTTTTTGTATCATTCCGTCTCGTCACAATCCCCAATGCGTATTCTGGGTTAAACAACCTCTGGCTTAGGTTTTTGGTCTTATCGTTGTCAAACATTTTTTTGAATAATAGTATGAAATTCCCTCTAAAATCAAAGGTAACATTACTGCTACTGTTACCCTCTTTGTATGTGTCAGCACAATGGATCAAGCTGCAGTCACCCAGTACGTATTCCGTGTTATTTATGGTCAACCATAAAGACAAAGCCTATGCAGGGATAGAGCGGGGTCTGTTTGCGGGTGACCGCGAAAGTGCTGACCGCTACATCTTTTATCCTGCTGACGCCTCAGCAGCACGCCTTAATTGTGCAGCTTCATGGGGCGAATACCTTGTTACAGGAACTAACAATGGCAACCTAACGGTATATTCTGATGCGTCCATAGCCCAAAAACTGATTACTAAAACGATTTCTATACAAAGCATTACGTCCTTGGCTGTACAAGATCAGACAATTTTGGCCAGTACTTACGAAGGAGTATACCGCTCTGTAGATACTTTAAAAACTGTATCCTTGGGGAGTAGTGACAAGAATATGAAAGGTGTTAATGAAATCAGGTTTGCAGGTAATAAAAAAGTATATGCAGCCACAGACAGTGGCATTTTTGTATCAGACGATCTTGGACTTGCTTGGCAAAAGCTTACAGCTACCAAAAAGAAGATCAATAGTGTGTTATTTTATGCAGATACATTGTTTGCTGCAACGGAAGCGGGCTTGTATCATTCGGAAAACGAAGGCGTCTCGTGGGCATTGTATTCCTACTTTGGTACCCAGCGCATCAGTAAACTAGACAAGGTGGAAGATCGGTTTTTGGTATACACACAGACCGATCTGTACCAAAGAGAAGCTTCAGGCTCCGATTGGACAATCATTCAACCTGGACTGGCTGGGCAATATACAGGTTATATACAGCTCGGACGCTCAGCCTTGGTAAGTTCATATTGGGGCATAGCCTTTGCAGATCAAGGCACGTCTTGGTTACCAGCACGCCCCTCTTTTAAACCCAGTGCCGCCAACATACAGGCATTGACCTCCGATGGGGCCTATTTGTTAGGAGGTACAGATACCCGAGGTACTTTTGTGTCTAGCGACAAGGGTAAGTCATGGGTTATGCAGAGCCATCCTTTTCATTACGGGGCTGTGTATGGCATAGGTACCAATGCGATGGTAGATGGCCACTGGTTCAGCACTACATTAAAAGGCGTATACCGTAGCGATGATTCAGCCCGTACTTGGGTATTAAAAAATCAAGACCTTCTTAGTGATCAGAGTATATATGCCATTAAAAAAGCGGCAGGCCGATTATGGCTCATGGGTAGTAAAGGTCTCTACTGGAGCACAAATTATGGCGATACATGGAACGCCATATCTACATTTACGGGCACGTCTTTCTATAACTTACTCGAGCTCAAGTCAGGGAAAATACTCCTAAGTACGAGCATGGGGCTGTATCAGGCAGAAGCACCACTCTTCGATACTTGGACCAAAGCTGGCTTACAACCCTCATCAGACATATTTGGTATGGCCCAGCAAAGCGACACCTTATATGCCGCAACTTTGGGTGACGGAGTATATAGAAGTTTGGACGCGGGAGAGCACTGGTCTGCGCTGAATACTGGTTTGCCGAATAAATACATTACTGGAGTGGCGGCTAATGATAAATATGCAGTCTGTAGCAATGGCCTCGGAGATTTGTTTGTCATGTCCCATGCTGATAGCACTTGGCAGATATTTAATGGGAATCTTACTGATTCGGATATTTTAGCTTATACCATAGTTTCTGATACGCTCTATCTATCACTTAATTTCTCTGGTGTTTACAAAAGGGCACTATCAGACTACCTTACAGGACTCAGAGATGAAGTATACCAAGAGCAAAGCTTGTTTTGCCCTAATCCCGCATCAGGCTATATTAGGTTTAATGCCTTTGCAGAGATTGCTGAAATAGAAGTTTACGATGTTTTGGGTGCATTAAAGCTCAAATCTACAGGAGCTGAGTTCTTGTCGGTAGCAGACTTACCCAAAGGGGTATATACCATTTATACAAAAACGTACCAAGGCATTAGAAAGCACCAGCGGTTGGTGAAATCCTAAGATCACCTGAATTCGGGATAAGGTATAATTTTATGAGCCAAGGCTCTGCGGGCGGTAAGCGCAGGAAAGGTGTGAAATCTAGCCGCATGGACAGGGCGGGGTGGGTTTGTGCGCAAAATGCGGATAGATTTGGTCTTTCCTGCCACCCTTTGTTTTGGTACTTTTATTTGGGTGAGCAAATAAAAGTACAAGAATAATGCATACTGAAAATGTATTTGAACAGAAATTGTTGAATTAAAATGCTCATAAACAAAAAGATATTAGCAATATCTGGCTCTGCTTATCCCGAATTTAGGTTAAGATCATAGGTTATTTAACGACCTCCTCGCAGTTTCAAAAAATAAAAGCAGGCCTTCATGGCCTGCTTTTATTTTTCCTAAAGCATCTGTTGATAGTATTGGCTTGTGTATAAATCTTAATACCGTAAACTAAAAATAACATCAACCCATTCGTTACTTCTCAATATTTGTCATGTCTATAGTATAAAGTGTTGTAATTACAGGAAGTATTCTATTGGAGATAATGTACTGATGATACAGCCATTAAAATGAAAAAATAATCAAAATATAAAAGACAAAATAAATGATGAACTATCGTATCCAATTAAACACTGTTCAATCCAAAGGAATGCTCCTTATGTGGATTCTTTTCTGTTATGTATTTACCAATAAAGCTCAAACCCTCGTACCTACAGACAATGCCCTAAACGTGAGCAATGATATGCAATTTAAGCTTACATTTGCAGTAGCTCCCACCTTACAAAGTGCAGGTAAAATAAGTCTGTATAAAACCAATGGGACACTTGTAGAAACAATAGACCTTTCCACTATGCCAACTGGCGTGCCCATGTCAGCCACGTGGCCGTGGACAGAGACCCTCAATGCCACTACCATCAGGGTAATACCCGTTACCGTAGATGGAAAATCAGTTTATATTCGCTTTTCCATCGGAGCCATGGATTACAGCACTTCTTATTACGTTACGGTAGATAAAGCCATCTTCTCTAATGCCACCACCTTGGGTTTTAATGGCATCACAGCCAATAACTGGAGTTTTACCACAAGAGCAAAACCTAGCGCAGACCTCGATTATGTTGTGTCAGCCGATGGAACGGGCGACTTTGCCACTTTACAAGGAGCCTTAGATTTTTTACCTACAGGCACTACCAATGCTAAAATCTTGATGAAGAACGGAACCTATATCGGTCTTGCATATATCAAAGGCAAAAACAAGTTTACCATAGAAGGTGAAAGTAGGACAGGGGTCGTCATCAAAGGGTTTAACAACTCCAATTTAAACGCAAGTACCCACTGGCGTTCGGTGGTCAATATAGACGGTGACGACATCAATATCATTAGCCTTACCATGGTCAACTCTACGCCCAATGGTGGCACTCAAGCGGAAGCACTGAAACTAGCAGGCGTGAGAAACGTGATCGTGAATTGTGAGTTCTATAGCTACCAAGACACCGTCTTGATTGGCGATAAAGTATACTTCAAAGATTGTATGCTGGAGGGTGATGTGGACTTTATTTGGGGGACAGGAACCGTGTTTTTCCAGTCATGTGAAATAAGGGCCAACGACAACGGAGGTTATAATGTAATGGCCAGAAACGGCAGCACCAATCACGGCTATGCCTTTGCCGACTGCAAAATCACACGTACCTCCACCGCCACCACTACTCAATATCTTGGACGCGATGCTGGAGCCAGTTACCCCTATGCAGAGATCGTGTATCTCAACTGTACCATGGGGCCACATATTCCAGCAGTGGGCTGGCAAATAAATGCGTCCATAGACGCATCCAATATCATATTTGCAGAATATAAAAGCGTAAACGAATCGGGTGCCTTGATCAGCACATCAGGTAGGCATGCCAAATCAAAACAACTAACCGCCAGTCAAAACACTCAATACAGAGACCTTAATTGGTTCTTTAACGGATGGATCCCTGTAGTGCCAAGCTATGGGGTGAAAGATTGTGCGGGTATTGTCGGAGGCTCGGCCTATACCGATGATTGTGGCATTTGTGTAGGGGGCACCACAGGCAAAGTAGCTTGTGTTAAAGACTGTAATGGGGTAGTGAACGGTACCGCCACGCTTGATGTTTGTGGGCGTTGCA
>CAMFLX010000287.1 GCA_945957555.1 uncultured Cytophagales bacterium | reverse complement strand
TCTTTTCGGTGAAAATATGCATTACTTTACCCAAACATGTGCGTCTTTTTGGTGAAAATATGCATTACTTTACCCAAACATGTGCGTCTTTTTGGTGAAAACATGCATTACTCTACCCAAACAGGTATATGTTTTCGGTAAATTTTGCGAGATATTAGCGATGCAAAATGGCCTGATGGATAAAGACCAAGGAGGGACTAGAGAAAATTTGGGCACACCCACAGCTCTTTTAAGAAATCACTGGAACGTTACGCAAAATCTAAGTCTTATGGTAGACATACAAATATAATTTAAACTGAATTTTATGAAAAAACACTTACTCCTTTCAGCAGTTCTCTTTGTTTGCTCTTTTCAATCGTTCTCACAAGATACCTTAGCCAATATGCTGGAGGTGGGCAATAAGTGGACTTCGGATGAATATTCAACATGGATGGCACCACCACATTTGAGAGTACTTGAGGTTGTTAAAGACACTTTAATTAACGGTAATCAATTATTTAAAGTTAAAAATGATTTTTATCACTATTCAAATCCAACAGCAAAGGTTACTGAGTACAATTATTACAGCATGGGTACTTTATCACTTAATATATATGACACAAAAGGGGATTCATTGGTTGAACTGTACTCGTTTTCTGGACTCAATAAAGGAGATTCTATTAAATTGAATACAACTAAACTATTAACAGCAACTTCTTATATGTATCAATTCAATTTAAGCAAGCCTCTGATTATAGATTCAATAGATTATTGCAATCTAGGTACTCGTAAAATAAAGAGAATTCGAGTTTTTAATACAACTATAAGCGACCTCGGATCCCATATTAGTTATGTTTATTTTTATAATGGTATAGGGTCAGAAGGAGCTGGTTTAAATTTTGCCCAAATTGTCGGCTTTGAATCTACTCAAAAACTAAATTGTTTTATGAACAATGGGGTATCTTATGTTCAAAATACATTTAGTAATGTTAACCACACATTTTATAAAGATACAGTATCTGAATGTAAATACGTTTTACTTGATTTAAATGATGAAACACTTATCTCCCAAATCACTCTTTCAAAATCCTCAGAAAATCAATTGCAACTCAAAACAGAACTCAATTTGACTAATACCCAAATTACAATTTTTGATATGAAGGGTACTGAGTATAGAAGTAGTTTACACGATCAAAACAAAATTGACATTTCTACTTTAACAAATGGTTTATACATTTTAAAACTCCAAACGGCAGATAATAAGTTGGCTAGCTTTAAATTTATAAAAAATTAACAATCGAGGCATTTAAAACTAAATCTTATGAAAAAACGCTTACTCCTTTCAGCAGTTCTGTTTGTTTGCTCTTTTCAATCGTTCTCACAAGATACCCTAGCCAATATGCTGGAGGTAGGGAACACATGGTATCGTACCAGAATGGGAACATTCCCCAGTGTAAATAATTGGGCAAGTGAAGAAGTATTGACTGATACTATGATAGCAGTAAAAAGATATTTCAAAATACGAAATTTAAGTACGTGGTTTGGGGATATAAATAGAAGCTTCGAAAAAAGCTTTTTCATTCGTCAAGAAAAAAACACCTTTTACAGTTTTGATTTAAGCGCTAATTCAGAGTCTTTATTATATCGCTTTACTGGACTCAAAGTTGGTGATTCACTGATCAATAATAAAAATTATTATCGCTATAATTATGAAATTACTTTCATTGATACCTTAATTTTTAGTAATACAAAACTGAGACGTTTTTTGCTCAAAACAAGTGAAATAACTAATAGCCTTGAATCTGAAGTTTGGTATTTCGAGGGTATTGGTTCTGAAGGTGCTGGAATAATGTTTGAACCATATCTTTGGTTTGAAGGCAGAAACCAATTGATTTGTGCTCACAATAAATATGGCAACTTTTATATGAAAGAAATATCCACCACGGACCAATCAAGTTTTAATAATACTTTTACACTTGAGGAAGTAATTGGAAATACAAAATGCCAGCCATTGGTTACAAAAATTTTTGACAATACCCTAAGCTCCCAAATCACCCTCTCTCAACCCTCAGAAAACCAACTACAACTCAATACAGAACTGAGTTTGAGTAATGCTCAAATTTCTATTCACGACATGAAAGGCTCAAGGTATAATTGTGCTATACAACAAAACAATTTGGTCGATATTGCAGCATTGCCCGCTGGATTATATATTCTAAAACTCCAAACAGCAGATAATAAGTTGGCTAGCTTTAAGTTTGTGAAGTAACCATTGGCCTAAGCTTGGGATAAGGAAAGCACTAGATTTTATAATGGCACCTTCCCAAGAATCGGAACGACTTGTCCCGATCTTGGGAAGCCCTTTCAGGGCTCTGGGAATATTTACAATAAGGTATTTCTATAACGATGTCGGCACTTCAACACCTCTGTCTGCGAAACAAATGTATTCTGGACAAGTGATGGGCCAAGGGTCCTGAAAACTGATTTGCCTTTTGCAAATAGATATCATAAATTGCCTCTCAGCTAAAACACCATCATCATGGAATTTGAAGAAGTAAGCGCTTATTGTCTCAGCCTAGAGGGTAGCAGTGAAGAGACGCCATTTGGCCCAGAAGCCTTGGTGTATAAAACCAAAAATAAAATGTTTGCACTCTTGATGTTTAGAGACAATACCTTAAGCATCAATCTCAAAAACGACCCAGAGGTGAATATTGACTTAAGGGAAAAGCATACTTTTATACAACCAGGCTACCATATGAACAAGAAGCACTGGAATACTGTAACCATACACGCTAATATTGATAAGAACTTCTTAAAGACTTTGATTCTGCAGTCGTATGTGGCTGTACTGGCTAAAAAGAAATAGCCGAAAGATTTTACATCCTCGGCTATTTCTTTTATCATTTCTAAATATCCTTACCCTCCTTTGGCAAAGCCTTCAAATACAGTCATGCCTCCATCAATAATTATACTTGTGTACCCGTGATATAGTCTAAATCATCTGACGCCAAGAAAACGGCCAACTTGCCAATATCCTCTGGCTTCCCTATTCTATTATAACCTGAACTCGGGATACTTAGATTAATTTGTTTTAAAAAGGCCCATAAAGGGCCTTTTTAAAGATTTCAACTTTATTTTACCAATAGTTTGGCATTTCCTACATCTCCAGCAGAGATCAAGTACATACCAGGCTGGATATTGCTTAAGCTTAAAGTGGCCTTGTTGCCATGTATGGAAAGATCTTGTTCAGAAACCATAACACCACTCAGGCTCAACACGCGCACTTTGGTGCTTTCTTTGTTACCGTTGATCGTCAACTCTACACTTTCTCCCGATATTGCAGGATTTGGTATCATGGTCATTCCAGCTGAAGGAGACTCTTTTTCAACAGTTGCCTCAGTTTCTTCAAGCCTTGCAAATACTGTGTTTGCGGTATTGATGCTCAACATATAACATTGTGCATTGGTGTTGCCAGCAAAACCATATACTTTCACATAATAGGTGGCTGGAACCGAGTTTGCCCAATTGATTTTTTCATCAAAGCCTCCACCATTGACCGAAGCGGTCAAACCTACGCCATTCATGTCATATAGATCCAAGTCGAAATCGGAGACCAGCTCGCTGAGCTTGACCTGTATGTTTGTGCCTGAGAAGGTATTGGTCGTAAAAGTAAACCAATCTTCGTCGCCAGTGACATTTACGTTACCAAAAACAGTGGCGCTTTTGTCAAAAAACAATGCCTTTGCCTGTGCCAATGTGTTGTTAGTTTCATTATTGTCTGTACAATTGCCAACCACAAACGAACTTGATAAATTATAGCAATTGATATCGCTTAATTGGGCAAAATAACTGAATACCCTTACGTAGTATGTGCCAGGGATCACATAAAAACTAGCAATGGACTCGTTGCTTGGTCCGCCTAATCTCGATGCGGCAATAACTTTACCAGTATTATCCATCAGTTCCAAATCCAAATCGATGAACAAGTTGGTCAGTGAAAGATTGATGTTTCCACGACTAGTTGTCACGATTTTGAAGAAATCCTGGTCGCCGACTGTTGCAATACTACTTTGTACTGTGGTATTCAAGTTAAAAGCGGTTGCTGTGCTTAAGCCTTCGTTTGGCTCAAAGGCAGTGTTGCAAGGATAAATCACTGTGTTGTTCAACTTGTAGCATGCGGTATTACTGTTTACCCCGTTTTGGCCATACACATATACAGAATAGGTACCTGCAGGGGCCGAGAATGTAATGAATTCATCAGCAGTTCCAGTATTCTGAGAAAATGCTAACCTGTTGTTAGTCGCATTGTACAATTCTATATTGTAATCTGCCTCAAGATTGCCCAACCAAAGCTTGATCGTACCTGCGTTGGTCAAGACCAGTTTGTAATAGTCTTTGTCGCCATTGGTGGCGATGCCCGCGTACACGGTACTATTGGTGGCGAATGCTGTGGCTGAAGCGGAAGTTTCGTTCGGCTCATAGTTTTGCGCACAAGGGCTAGTCACAGGAAGCACAGAAGTAGCACCGTGTGAACCACGCAAGGCTGTTGAAGTCGAGCTAGGGCAAGATTCATCAGAAGCAGACAAGCGTGGCAATGTACCGTCGGATGGCCTTCCTATTACCAGTTCTGTATTGCTCAAGGCGAGGTTGTTGCTGGTACCAGAAGACAGACCGTTCCATATAGTAGTAGCGTAGATATACATCTTCTGGATCGGATCGAAATTGAATTGCAAGGCACCACCAGTGGTGGTGACGTGAATCGTTTTGCCCTCCTTTATGGTTATATGCCCAGCAAAGTTACCCAGCCCTGGATCAGTTGGAAAATCAAAGGAAAGACCAAACGGAGTATTGATGTCGTAGGAGCGCAAGAAGGCATCGTTGGTGAATTCAAACACACGAAGTCCCGTAGCTGTGGACGCAACAATGGTAGAGCCATCGCTTTCCAATAAACCAAAGCCTGAGCTCAAGGTAGAAAAGATGCTTGGCACATTCACTACTGTAGCGGTATTGTTGGAGGTATTGTATTTCTCAAACAACAGTGACGTACCGTTATTAGTAGCCAAAATATGATTGCTAGTAATAGCTGCCGATTTGGATCCCAAATAACTGCGCACTTTAGCAAAGGAACTTCCCGTGTAACGGTGCAAACTCGTCCAGGGCCCGATTGAGCCAACATTTGATGAACTGTTGATGGCAATATATGTACCATTAAACTTGAGACCATTGTCAGAAAAGCGACCACCGTTCACTACGTCAGATATTTCAGACATATTGGTGACCACATCATAGAAACCAGTAGATGCATTTCTGCGGTATGCATACACAATGCCGTCTTCAGTGACATTGGTGTTACCCAACTTTCTAGCCCTAGGGCTAGAAACCAATAGTAAATCGTTTTTCAACACTACTGTCAATCCAAACAAAGTCTCCCTGTTCTGAGAATTATCAAAATGGAAATTATTAGGAAAGCAATAATCTATATTGTCTTGCAACCTTCTGGGTTTGAGGCGTTGTTTGAACACCCAAGTCCCATTTTGCTTTACAAACAAGGTCACTTCACCTGAACCCGCCACCAAGTGTCCACTTTGGTCCAAGCCATTTGCTTGGTAGTCGCCTACAGCCAAATAGTTTCCATCAGTAGACACGGAGGATCCGAAATTAAAGGCCCGTTTCAAGGCATCAGCCGAAGAGTTGGGATATAAAACGGATTGAGCTTGAATGGTTGCGGCACCTATGGCCATAGTCAGGCCTGTAAATGTCAGTTTTCGGGCTGACCTTCTAAGGTCGCCAAGCAATCTAATAGTTCTTTTCATTGAAAGTTTGTTTTTGTTTCTCGAATCCATGACCCATTTATTGGGACATTAAATCATTTAAACCCAGATTAAGCATTAGACTTTGTAGCGAGACGAAATGATAGGAAAAA
>CAMFLX010000286.1 GCA_945957555.1 uncultured Cytophagales bacterium | reverse complement strand
ACCGCATCACCATGTTCACATTGCCACAATTTGTAGAAAAAGGCAGGAGAATTTACAATGTAGATGACGAAGACAATGGAGTGGTGGTAGAGGCAACCTTTACCGACAAACAGTTCTTCATGGGTAAAGGTGCGGGTAGCCATCCCACAGGTGCAGCAGTGATCTCCGACGTTTCCGCGTTTAGATACGACTACAAATACGAATACAAAAAATACTTTCAGCCTAACAGGCCAGAGTATACTACTGCCGTAGAACTTGAAGTGTACTTGAGATATTTCGATGAGAAAAATCTCAACCTATTCCAGTTTGAGAAAATCACCGAGAAATACTATGGCCCTGATTTTAACTATGTCATCGGCAATATCAGGCTAGACAACCTTATCAAGATCAAGCAAAGGTTAAATTCCGCTGATATCCAGTTAATCACTACTGGTAAGATGAAGATCGTTTAAAAACACAAAAAATAAAATATTTATATTAGTCGCATGAAAAAACTTGTATCCCTCTTTTTAATCTCAGCACTATGCATGGCACATGCCCAAGCCCCCCAAGGCTTCGGTACTTTTGACAATGGCAAAATGTGGACTTTCGACAATCCCCCTTTGGAGTATTTCGAAAAAACGTATGGTTTCAAACCCAGCCAAGACTGGATGGACAACATCAGACTTTCGGCACTTAGGTTTGGCAACGGTTGCTCAGCTTCTTTCATTTCCCCTGATGGATTGGTGATGACCAATCACCACTGTGCCCGTACTTATGGTACCCAAGTACAGCAAAAGGGCGAGAACTTCAACGAAAACGGCTTCATCTCCAATAACCTCAAAGAAGAGAGAAAAGTAGAGGGGCTCTTTATAGACCAATTGGTAAAACTGGAAGATATCAGTGCAAGGATTAAAAAAGACCTCGAATCGGTGAGCGAGGAGAAGCAAGCCAAATTCAAAGACTCCCTTTTTAAAGCCATTGAGAAAGAATACAAACAAAAATGGATCACAGACTCCCTAGAACCTTCTGTTGTTACCTTTTACAGAGGTGCCAAATACTCCGTGTATGGTTTCAGAAGATTTAAAGACGTACGATTGGTACTGATGCCTGAGCTCAACTTGGGCTTCTTCGGTGGCGACTATGACAACTTCACTTACCCTCGCTATGCCTTAGACTTTACCTTCTTCAGGGTATATGGCAAAGACGGTAAACCTTACCAGCCCAAGAACTACTTCAAGATCAACCTCGATGGTGTTAAAGAAAATGAACCTGTATTTGTCATAGGCAACCCCGGCACCACAGAAAGACTGAGCACAAGTAGCCAGCTTACCTACGCACGCGAGATTGCTATGCCTTTTAGGCTCATGTTTATCCGCAACAGGATTAAGAGTTATGAAGCTTATAATGCAAAGGCCAAAAACGACAGTATCCAAAACATAATCTTCTCGTTTTCCAATGCCAACAAAGCCCTTACGGGCATGTTAGACGCCCTCAATAACAAACCTTTAATGGACCGTAAACTTGCATTTGAAAATTATTTGAAAGATTTTGTGGACAAAAACAATCTGGGTAAGTATGCTTCTCTGTGGAGAATTATTGATTCAAATAAAGTAGAAATCCGTAAAGAGTACCCTATCGTATTTGCTTATCAACCCACCGACAAGAATCCAAAGGCGCTTGAATTTGGCAAATTACTCGCCGAATATCTTGCAAAGAAAAGACAGAAGGACACTACTGCCGTAAAAACACTCACTGAGGTCATTAATAAGTTTAAGATCAACCACGATCCTGACTTGGAGCATGCTTTGTTCAGTAATCACTTGGAAGAAATCGAAAGTCTTTTTGGTATCAAAAAATATTCTGATTTCTCTAATATGTTCAAAACCTCAAAACTCTACGATGCCACATTTGTCAAAGACTTGAAATCAAAACTTGCAGATACCACGTTTGTGAAATCCACTCTCGAAAGCGATTTTCTGTACAAGATAGCTTCCCAAGAATATGAGGAATATACCTTTCACAAAAAGATCTACGACAAGCTTGTAGCCAAGGAAAGTAAACTCAATGCCCTCATGGCACAGCTACAGTTTGAGGCATTTGGCAGCTTAATTCCGCCTGACGCCAATTTCAACCTGCGTATTGCCGACGGTTTGGTCAAAACCTACGAATACAATGGTACCAAAGCCCCGTACATGACCACCTACTATGGCTTGTATGATCGCTACTATTCTTTCAATAAGGGTGATGCGTGGAGACTTCCTAAGAGATGGGAGAAGCCTGACCCACGCTTGTTGCCAATTCCTATGGATTTTGTATCTACTAACGATATCATTGGTGGTAACTCAGGAAGCCCGATCATCAACAAAAAAGGCGAAGTCGTGGGACTCATATTCGATGGCAACATGGAAAGTCTCCCTGGCAGATACATCTATGACGATGTGTACAACCGCTCGGTATCGGTGCATATAGGGGGCATCTATGGTGCTATCAAATACATCTACAAATCGAAAAGAATTGCTGCAGAAATGTTAAAATAAAAGCCTTTAGGCATCTATAGAAAAGCCCTTAAAGCTTCTTTATCCATAAGATGATGAAACTTTAAGGGCTTCTTCATGAATAATCCTCAACCATAGCGTACCATAGATAAACCCATAAGGCTTCTGCACTCTTTGATATATAATCACCTGACAGCTAAGCCCCACAAACAAATACTTCCTTGCAGATCATCTATAAAAGACCTGCCCAAAAATTGGATTTTATAAATTCCATTTATTATATTTACAAGAAAGCTTCCTATTATGCAACATCTCAAGATACATGAATATACGCCAACCACGCTATTCATTTTCATAGCTGTGGGCACCATCGCTAGCTTAGTAGTTTTGTACCTTTTGTTTGTACATCATTGGGGCATAGCCCTAGCCGCCTTTATAGTCATAGATGTGCTCATATTTACCATACACAAATATACTTCCAACCTAGAACACAAAATTTTAGAAATCAACGACAAAGGCGTGATCACCAATACATTACTGATCAAATATTCAGAAATAAGCGCGGTAGATCAAGAAGAAAAAAACAGTTTCAATGGCAAAATGGTAAATAAACTCAACTACCTGATCATCAAAACCCCAAACCAGAAGCATGTATTTTACACTAATAGCTATAAAAACTCGCAACAAGAAATCATCGACTGCATTCGTAAGAATATGAGTGAGGCAAAAAGTAAATAATCTCAACTCGGGATAAGTAAAAATACAAATTACTTATATTACTATTAATGAGCACTTTAATTTAACCATATCAGTTCAAATACATTTTGGCTATGCATCCCCCATCTCCATAAGAATAGGATGATAGAAATAGTGTCCGTACTCAAAGCCCGTATAAAATCTCCGATAAACACGAAATACCAGACCTCCCTTCAAATGACCTCCATCGTAGGAATCAATCATTGAAATTGGATGAGCTACCAAAGCAATTTGGAAAGGTTTAGGAGCTATAGAGTCGGCTGATGACTTTGCAAAACTTAAATTAAAACAAAAACATGAGTCCTAACAATAAAACCATAGATCTGAAGTGTAATAAATAGTCACATTACTGAGTTAGTAAAAACAAAAAGCCTCCAATTGCGGCCACAAATACCAATGGAAGTGCCACATAGTTTGTTAAAATTTTGTTGCGCTTCTGACTTTTGTAGATTTTGGTTTCCGCCTTTAGAGAAGCCTCAGCACCAGTACCGAGCTTTACCTTTTTTTCTTTAAGTTTATCTATATAGGTAGCCAGTTGTTTGAAATACTTGTTGTCAAAGTCAGGATCAGCACCCATCAAATACCCATAGTTGTTTCTATGGACCATATCATGTATATGATAGCCAAACGTTACCAAATACCTATCCACCAGCATAGAGTCTGGGTATACCACTAGCGGATACTTTGAGGCTGGATAGGCCTCCAGATTGTAAGCATCTTTATATACTATATCGCAGTTTATCTGATATTTCTTTATATGGTCCAGTACATTAGCTACTATTTCATCGGTGGTCTTCAAATGATACTCGTACATTTTATTTACATCAGCACCTAGTTGTCCCTTCGCAAGTGTATCCACTTCTGCTCTTGATAATTTTGTGGGCAAAACCACCAAGAGTTTCACTGAGTCTATGTTGGGAGGAAACATTTCCTTATAATACTTGCTGGTCTCATGAGGCACTTCCATCATGTACTGTGCCCGTACAAAACCCGTCAACATCAAACCCAAATAAAAAACGATTACCGTAAATCTCATAAGCTTATATAATCTGTGAATTTATCAAAGAAGTGCTTTAAAAAAAAGTTTTGCCCTGTAAGCTTTATTTAACCACTGAAACACCAAATCCTTAATCGTCCTGTTAGCGGTTGGTTCCTCTTTTGGGGGTCATATTGTTAGTCTACAGCTCCTTGTATTTCAGTTGAAGTGGTTATAGCTTCATAATTTTCCGATATAATTGCGGATAACTTTTCAGATGAATCAAATAAAGTCCGCTTGATAAATTGCCAATGGCAATTTGTGCTGTCTGAGTGATCTCGACCTCCTTAATCATTTCCCCAAAAATATTATAAATCTGAATTTCCTGTTTTGGATTTTGATGGTCAGAAAAAGAAATGTTTAGGGTTTGGTTTGCAGGATTTGGATAAATATCAAACGAATTCATAACATTAATTGAATTGTTTAAACCAAGGCTGCAAGAGGTTCGATAGTATTTCGCCCCTATATCGCTTCGGGTACCATCAGGATCTAAAGGACTTGTTGGGTCTCCAGCATTAATGCACGGACTTGTATTTTTTAGTTCAAAGCTATTGGGGTAATTGCAAAATAAAGGATCGGTAACAATTGAAGAAGTACCTCCGTCAACAGGCAAGTTGAATTCAGCATTAACGTCGTAAAATACATTATAATTATCCTTTACATTGGCGGGCCTTATTCCAAAAGGGTCAAAATAAGAAGTATCAGGTCCTGCATAAAACAATGTAGTACTCATGTTGGCAAATATATTATTTCGGATCACTACCGGACTTCGTGGCGTATTTGCCCAGTTTGAAGAACTACCGCAGCCACCAAAGCAGATGAATCCAACATTGGCATAAGAGATACTATCTTTTATTATTGTATTATTTTCAATTACAAGATGTGATACATCTGCCAATTTGAAAACAAATTCACTTGTATCCCCTTTTGCTATAATGATGTTATGCCTAAAGAAAACGCTGTCAGCGTTTAAGGCGGTTATATCACATTGAGGGGTACTTCCTGGCAATCCGATCTGAAAAAGCAGATTGCCTTCTATTCTGCAATTTTCAACCGTTACATTTCTCGCTTCAAGTTTAATTTGCAATTGGTGACCTTTATTATTAAGTATACTCGTACCTACAATTTGGCAATCATGACAATTTGTAAAATCAATGCCATCCCCATTTTGAGCGTAAGATGGGCAACCTAATCCATTATTGATTATTTGACAATCTAACACTTTCCAATGATTAGCCCAATTTGACGTGTTACAATCTGAGGTTGTTTTCATACCGTCATAGCCCGAATTCCTGATAATAACGTCAATAAAACTCATATAATCCCCACTACCCACAACAACCATGTTTGATTGATTGCAGATATTGGGATAGGGGCTTGTTAATTCTAAATGTCGGAATGTAAATCCTTGTCCAGTTGCACTAATTGCATATTTATTGGTACCTGTTGAATCACCAATAACCATCGGACGGCTCGAAATATCGCCTTGAATTATGATACGATTATCATCCGGGCATACAGCATACGTATTGATTTTTTCGTGGTAAATCCCCCCAAGGACATAGATACTGTCGCCACAGGAAGAAACGGAAACTGTCTCTTATACACATCTCCGAGCCCACGAGACGTAGAGGAATCGCGGAT
>CAMFLX010000285.1 GCA_945957555.1 uncultured Cytophagales bacterium | reverse complement strand
GACAAAAGTAGGCCACCGTGGCAACGGCTATAATGATTGTAACAGCAATATGCTACTAATTAGCTTCTTAAGAATTACCATTTTCAAATAAGGCAATGTTTCTTAACCCCTTCACCTCGATCTGTGGCACACGACTTATCCCGTATTCGGGAGAACGAAACAAATGGCATTTGAGTCACAGGCCATGGAGTAATGTACTTTAACTATTGCCAAAGAACTGCAAAATTTATATTAAAAAAACGAATTAACTTTTGGGCATTGGTCTACAAAATAGTACACTTGTATCTTAAACAAAGCTAATTATTGTGAAAAAAATGGCTATCATCATAGTTTTAACACTCTTAACACTTGCCATCTGTGCAGTGGCTTCTTATTGGTATCTCACTGGTTTTGGTGAAAGGAGTATTTTTGAGAAAGGACCTAGATCTGCAAGACTTGAAGTGCCTGTCACGTATACGATTGCTTGGTGGGCAAACCAAGAAGCGCTGAAAGTGGACAGTTTTACCATTGACATCGTTGAAAGTAAACTCAACTTGTTCAATAGTAAGTCTGTCATCTCCTATAAAGTCTCAGGGCAGATCACTTACCAAGGACATTGGCAACCCAAAATCAGAGAAGTTCATATTTCTGAACGTATCAACCAAGACAGTACCTTAAACTGTGACAGAATTATAGAAATAACTCCAGTACTCGAAAGCAAGGAAAATACCCAAACCAATGGAGGTACGGATCTATTCGAATTTAAGAACGAACATATAATCACCTCTAATCATTGGGGTGTAAACCGAATTAAATTTATTTGTGGCTCAAAGGAACAAACCATTGAATTGCAGCAAAGTAAATAGTTGTTCTTTATTTTCTGTGCCAATATCTCAAATATAAACATAGCCATTAGACTACGTTGGTTTATCTAATATTAACCTCAGCTCGGGATAAGGATTGTTAATTTCATAGGTAAGAAGGGGACAGGCATTCAAGAAAATGCGAGGTTTTTGTGGGTAGTAGCCAACAAATCCTTGTGTTTGAGGGCGAGGTACGAGACCGAGTTTCAAGGATTTGGGCTATAGCGAGGCAAGGAAACCCCGCAATTTTCTTGTAGCCTTGATTTTTTGCTACTTTTGTATCAGAACCTGTCCCGCTCTTCGGCGGGGCAAAAGTAGGCCACCGTGGCAATGGCCATACTGGTATTAAAAGCAATATGTAAATAATTAGCTACTTTAGAATTCACATTTTCAAATAAGGCAATGTTTCTTAACCCCTTCACCTCGGTCTGCGGCATACGACTTGTCCTGTATCCGGGAGACCGAAACAAATGACCTGTGAGTCACAGGCCATGGAGGATAAACGACAAAAGAGAACCGAAGGCTCTCTTTTGTACTCATAGGAAGTTAAGGGTCTAAATGAATAAAAGCGTATGGTTAATATGTTATGCGACTTTAATTTCCTTTTTAGGGTTTGAAATCGTTATCTCTTTTTTGGGAAGCACGATATGTAAAATCCCATTATCATATTTGGCATCAATCTGATCCGTTACACAATTGTCTGGCAGTACAAATGAGCGTTTGAAGGATTGATAAGAAAACTCTTTTCTTTTATAGTTTTTCTGGTCTTCATTCTTCTCTTCTTGTTTTTGCGCACTTACGGTAAGTACACCACTTTCTACTTCTACTACGAAGTCCTTCTTTTCAAGTCCCGGTGTAGCCAGTTCTATCCTGTAGTCTTTTTGGCTTTCTGCAATGTTCGCATTGGGAATCACAAACAAATCATTGAGCCCTGCCATGTCTGCTCCAAAATCGAAGAAGTTGGAACTTAGCAAACTGTCTGTTTTGAAAAAATCGCTGAACAAGCCATTGTTTCCTTTTTTTACTAATAGTGACATAAAAAAACTGTTTAGTTTACGAATAATTTTATATAATAAAGATACTTGTTAATTTACTGATCTAAAATGACATAAGTCATTGTCTTGGGTGAAAAAAACCGATCTATTCACCAATTACCACTTGCAGAAATGGAGCGTTCCATTTCAGTAAATCTTCAGTAGCGAAAAGACTTGAGTTTATGATCAATAAGCCCAAACCCGTTCTTTCTCGGCCTTGAGAATATTTTGCAATCCCTTGAGGTAAGCATCAGGGTTAAACGAAATACTATCGATGCCATGGTTGACCAAAAAAGTCGCAAACTCCTGCGAATCACTCGGGCCTTGGCCACAGATTCCAATTTTCTTGCCTTTTTCTTTAGCCACTTGGATCACCCTTTCTATAGAAGTAAGAATGGCCTCATTGTTTTCATCGAACAGATCAGCCACTAAGGCGGAGTCTCTGTCTATGCCCAAAGTGAGTTGGGTAAGATCGTTGGAGCCGATGGAGAAGCCATCAAATACTTCAGCAAACTTGTCTGCCAAAATGATGTTGCTAGGAATCTCGGCCATCACGTATATTTCTAGGCCGTTTTTGCCCTGCTCAAGTCCAAAAGACTTCATGAGGTTGACTACTTTTTTACCTTCTTCTACAGTTCTGCAAAAGGGAACCATGAGTTTCACGTTATCAAAGCCCATCTCTTCACGAACCACCTTCAGTGCTTCACATTCGAGTTGAAAACCTTCTTTATAGCGCTTGTTGTAGTAGCGAGAAGCACCCCTGAAACCAATCATCGGGTTTTCTTCTTCTGGTTCAAACTCTTTGCCACCTATGAGGTTGGCATATTCGTTGGATTTGAAGTCGCTCATCCTCACGATCACGTCTTTAGGGTAAAATGCTGCTGCAATTGTTCCCACCGCTTGTGAAAGCTTGTCCACAAAATACTGTTTCTTGTCGGTATACTGATAGGTCAAGTCTTTGATGACCTCCTTGGCTTTAAGATCCTTAAGATCATCGTACTTAACCAAGGCCATTGGATGTATCTGTATAGAGTTGTTGATCACAAACTCTAAGCGCATGAGTCCTACACCTTGATTGGGCAGCATAGAAAGCTCGAAGGCTTTGTCAGGATCGCCAAGGATAAACATAGGCATGGTTTCTGGCAATGAAATATTAGAGAAATCTTCCTCTCTTTCTTCCCATTGCAACTTGCCATCGTATACAAAGCCCGTCTTGCCTTCCACGCAGCTTACGGTTACCGTTTGGCCATCTTTGATCACTTGGGCGGCGTTATTGGTACCCACTATCGCAATCGCTCCAGCTTCTCTGGCAACTATGGCTGCATGACTGGTACGTCCACCTTTTTCGGTAATGATCGCCGCGGCTTTTTTGAGTATGGGGTCCCAGTCGGGATTGGTGATCCCTGTAACGAGAATTTCCCCCTCTTTGAGTTTGTAAGCTTCAGCAGGCGACTGTAAGATACGCGCTTTCCCGCTTGTGATTCTATCACCGACGGCAACCCCTGTAGTGATGGCCGCAGGTTTTTCTTTAAGGGTATATTCTTTCTTAATGGCTCTTTTGTTGGCATTAGAAAACACCGTCTCTGGACGTGCCTGTACTATGTACATCTCTCCACTAATCCCGTCTTTAGCCCACTCTATATCCATCGGTCGCTTGTAGTGGTCTTCTATTACCTTGCACCAACTTGCTAGACGCGTAAGTTCAGAGTCGTTCAGTACAAAGGTCTTTTTCTTTTCTTCGGGCGTATCCACGTTGATGGTGCTAAAGCCTGTCTTGTCTTTGTCGGCATAGAGCATGGTGATGTCCTTGCTACCCAGTTTCTTGTTGATGATAGCCCTTTTATTCTTTACCAAGCCAGGCTTATAGATGTAGAATTCATCTGTATTTACCGCCCCTTGCACTACGTTTTCTCCCAAGCCCCAACTACCCGTAATGTAGATGACATCTTTAAAACCTGTCTCAGGGTCTAGTGTAAATGCAACACCTGCTGAGGCGAGGTCAGAACGTACCATTTGCTGGATACCCACCGACAGTGCCACCTTCATGTGCTCAAAACCATTGTCGTGACGGTACTTGATTGCCCTGTCAGTAAATAGAGATGCAAAACATTTTTGAATGGCCTTGAGGAGGTTTTCTATGCCTGAAATGTTCAAGAAGGATTCCTGCTGGCCTGCAAAGCTTGCGTTGGGCAGATCTTCTGCAGTAGCACTGCTTCGTACTGCCACACTTTCGTTCTGAAGGAGCTTGTAGGCTTCTTTGATTTCCGTTTGAATAGCTTCTGGTATTTGCGCTATTAGTAACATGCCCCTACATATTTCACCTATTTCCCTAAGGTTGGTAAATGTAGTAGTGTTTAGTTCCGCTAATTTCGATTTTAGTTCGTCAATGAGTTTGTTTTCGCCCAAGAAGTCCCAATAAGCTTTGGAGGTAACGGCAAAACCATTTGGCACCTTAATACCCTGTTTGGTAAGCTTTTGGTACATTTCGCCGAGGGAAGCATTTTTCCCACCTACCAAGTTTACTTGGGTATTGTCGATCGTTTCAAAAAATTTAATGTATTTGAAGTCTGCCATTTTACTATTCGTTTAAGTTGTTGGGTTGATTGATATGAAACACCAATAGAGGGATTTCGGTATACTGTGCCATTTTTTTAGTGAAACTTGCAGCAAGCATCTTTTGTAAGAACGTTCTACCTCTAGTAGACATTGCAATTAGATCTATATTGTCCTTCTCTATGAGGTCTTCTACTTCAGAAAGCAAGTTTTCAGAGGAAACCACGTTTTTAAAAGAGATCAAAGGATACGAAACCTTGTTTTCTGTGATCTCCCGGAACCAATCCATAACCTCTTCGTCTCTACGAACATTGGGTTTCTGATCTTCTACTATATGTACCACTTCAATTTGAGCTTTGTAAGATTCTGCCAATCGGGTAATTTGTCCTATAGCATCTACATCATCATATTCAAAGTTGGTGGTAAAGGCTATCTTCTTGAGAGGCTTGTATTGTATCCCATTAGGTACTACAAGTAAAGGCACTTCTATATTCTCTATTACACTGGCAGTATTGGAACCCGCAAAGTATTCGTTGATCCCGTTGATGCCTTTGGTGCCCATAATTACCGCATCTATCTTTTGATTGTAAATGATACCTGCAATGGCTTGATTGAGTGGACCTTGTTCTATGGCTTTTTCAATGACAAGATCTGGGTATTGGTGCTGGTATTTCAATATGACCTCATCAAGATGCTTTTCAGCTTCCTCTTTGGCAAGACTGATATCATCCTCTATACTGAAAGCGTCCACTTCCGAGGCGATCAGAATATCGTAAGCATGGCCCAATACGATTTTAGATTTTACAGTATTGGCAAGACGACAGGCATACTCTAGTGCATTTGTAGCACATTCAGAAAAGTCTGTGGGGACTAGTATGGTTTTGAATTTTTGGAATAACATAAGACTATTTAGTTTAATTAATAATTTACTCAAAATTAATGCATTAGCATCTCCAATAACATGAGCTATGTCACAGTAGAGGCTGACATTAATCATCTTATGAATTGAGTGCTAAAGTGGGTTGTACTTAATCAGTTCTACCCAATACAACGATAACTAGCAAGAGGTGTAAATTGATTTGAATTTCTGATCCCAATGCCTAGAAGTTTGGCTTTTGTATTCTGGGTTTAACATGAAGAGATTTTTAAATAACCTTAGCTCGGGATAAGGATTGTTAATTTATGAGGAAGAAAGGGACAGGCATTCAAGTTGTAAATCCAGCTTTAGCGGGGAAAATGCGAGGGTTTTGTGGGTAGTAGCCAACAAATCCTTGTGTTTGAGGGCGAGGCACGAGACCGAGTTTCAAGGATTTGGGCTATAGCGAGGTCAGGAAATCCCGCAATTTTCTTGTAGCCTTGATTTTTTTTTTTGTATCAGAACCTGTCCCGCTCTTCAACGGGGCAAAAGTAGGCCACCGTGGCAACGGCCATAATGATTATAAAAGCAATATACTACTAATTAACCTCAATTCGGGATAAGGAAAAACATGTATTGCTTATATCTTTTTGTT
>CAMFLX010000284.1 GCA_945957555.1 uncultured Cytophagales bacterium | reverse complement strand
ACATTAATTGGGCTTTAACCTTAATTAATGCATCGTTAATGTTTCTTAATTGGTGAATTTCTATAAAATCCGTGTTTTCCCTGATAGAAAAAACAATAATTCACATTATTCTTCATGGTTCCTTGGTTGGGAAGCATGGAAGCGAAAAGCTGATTCTTGGTTACATGAATCCGATCCATCGAATCTAGAAGCCGAAGCTTGGTTCCATGAATCCGATGTTTGGCTCCTCAAAGCCGATGCTTGTTTCCTCGAAGACGATACATTGAAGCAAGAATCTGAGGCTTGGAATCATGGATCGGTTCGATGGAAACACAAAACCGATGGAAGGAAGCATGGATCGGATCGATGGAAGCATGAAGCCGATCCATCGAAACATGGTTCCGATCCGTGGAAGCTAGAATCTGATGCTTGGAACCTAGAAGCCGAAGCTTGGTTCCATAAAGCCGAAGCTACCTTACTAGAAAAGGATGCTTGTTTACTGTGAGTACACTACAACATGTTCAAACAAAAAGGGCTGAACATGAATCATGTCCAGCCCTTGGGGCTTTTTACCTAAATACCAATTAGGAATTTTCTTTCCTCAATAGACAGGCCTAGCGGTACAACCTTGGTACAATCCAGTACCATGCCGACCACTCTCCATATGTGTCGTTGGTGAGTACAGCACGGTTTTGAAACCATACCATTTTACCCGGCGTCAGTCCTGTCACCGTTTTACTGCTCTTGGTGGTAGTGTCCAATTTGTCGTAGGTAGTTCCGCCGTCATGACTGATCCTCCACTCGTGAATACCGGCAGTAGCAGCCTGTAGAATCACTTCACCTTCATTGCCACCATCATAGGCTTTGTCTTCATTGCCAGCCTTGTTGCTGATCTTTTTGATTTCAAAACCAGAACTCTGGATGATCTCGGCGGCTTTTTCGGGGTTCTTGTTGGCCACGGTCTGCACATCGGCCGCCAGCCTGCGCAAGATGTTTTTGACCCTGGCCTGCGCGGCATTGCGGATGACCACGGTACTGAGTGGTGGTGTCTGCGCTAATCCCTTCTGGGAGTTTTCGAGCACTACGAGCTCGGTGTCGAGTTCCTCGAGGGCAATTTTCGAATCCTCAAAATAGGGAGCGCTCATCATGGAGCTAAATACGACTTTTCCCTTAATAATGAACTGTGCTGTCTGTGTTGGTAGGTTCATCGCTACCAAGAGGTTGTTTTTTACTGCGACCATTTTAATTAGAGTTTTAAATGTTAATATTAAATTATTTGTATCTATAACGCTTTATCACATCTGTTTATTGTGTGATTTATGAAAATATTTAAAAATATTTTATCTGTTTAAACAGGTA
Source organism: uncultured Cytophagales bacterium (assembly GCA_945957555.1). Classification (GTDB taxonomy): domain Bacteria; phylum Bacteroidota; class Bacteroidia; order Cytophagales; family UBA9547; genus CAMFLX01. Next base: position 4,607 of record CAMFLX010000284.1, on the reverse strand, counting down.
TTTTAATCTTAATTATGGTTTATATCAAATCAAACACCAAGGGGACTGGACTGTGTGTGGAGGTAGGCTGTGATTTGTAAAACGAGAGAGAGGATACTCTCAAAGGCAAAGAAATTCCATAAGGACAAAATTCTTGGTAGATACCGTCCTCACCTCAAGAATAAGTTGCGTAGCAACGGAATAGTCTTGAGCTTGGAATTTTCTGATAAACCGTATCTACTTCGCATATTACTATGTCGTCGCTAGCGCGACTTATCCCAATCTGTCATTGTGACCTACCCATATGCCGTCCCGATGGGACTCACTAACACCTTTGTCAAAGGTTTCCAAGGCCTTGCTCATGTCATGGAAAATATGGTGAAAGATTCTAAATCGTAAGTGCAGACACTCTCGATGGCGCAGAAGGCAAGGACTTGATCGCTTACGAAGGAACCACTTTCCTTGCTTCACTAATTCAAGCTCAACTTGTAGACAAGTTCCATTTATACTTGAATCCTAAAATGTTAGGTAAGGGTATTTCAATTTTTGATGCACAAAACATCCCGCTTCATTTGCACCTGCAAAGTGCCCAATCCTTTGCCTGTGGTATGGTGGTATTGGTGTATGTTCCCCAATAGTATCGAAATGAATTTGAGGTAGCATTTTGTCGCAGTAAATTTCTAATGATTATTCTGGGTTAAAAGCATTGCACACCTAATTCAAGAAGCCCCAATTCAAAATCTAACATTTGCCAGAATAACAAATTACCTCATTTGAGGTATTTTATATCAATTTCATTCAACCTAGTTTTGCGTTGTTTATAATTATTCTAAATAAAATGAAGAAAGTTTTTTTAGTCACAATCATCGTATTGGCTCTCTTCTCTTGTAAAAAGAAGGGCGAGAAGATACCAGTTACGAGCGAAAAACCTGCTATCACCAACTACGCAGAAATTGCATACGCTTCTTATACAGATGCCTATAATGAGGCTGTAAAATTACAAAACAGCATCAATGACTTTTGTAATGCCCCTACAGAGAGCAAGTTTGCAAATCTAAAAGTACTTTATGTTAATACTCGTATTCCTTACGAACAAACAGAACCATTTAGGTCTGCTAATGGCCCTATTGATACAGGAGATGATGCTGTGGAAGGACTCTTAAATGGTTGGCCGCTGTCTGAGAACTTTGTGGATTATGTAAGCGATGGTAAGGGTGGCGATACTTTATCTGGAATTATCAACGATACCATCCGTTTCCCTAGCATCACCAAAGAGGTATTATTGAGTAACCATGAGAGTGGTGGGGAGTCGAACCTAACCTTGGGTTATCATGTGATCGAGTTTTTACTGTGGGGTCAGGATTTGAACCCTGTATCTGCGCCTAATAGTTCCGGACAACGTAAATACACCGATTATACCACTAAGGCTAATTTTGAAAGAAGAAAGAGCTACTTGAAAGCTGCAGCAGAAATCTTGGTAGACAACTTGGCTTATTTAGTAGATCAATGGAAGCCTACTGGGGCTTACAGACTTACTTTTACAGCTGCATCAGATGCGAGCAACCTAAGCAATGCACTGAGCGGTATCGCATGGTTTTGTGCTGGCGAGTTGCCAACAGAAAGAATGTACAAAGCAGTAGAAACGGGTGATCAAGAAGAAGAACATTCTTGCTTTAGTGATTTGACAGATCAGGACATTAAACTTTCCATGAAAGGTGTAAACAACCTGATGAACGGTACCTATACTAAGGTGAATGGAGAAAAGATTTCCGGAATTGGTTTGTTAACAGTATTACAAGAAAGAGACGCCACTGGCGCCAATGAAGTACTTACATTGCTCAATACAGCACTTGCCGATTGTGAGAAAATAAAAGCACCTTTTGACCAAACGATCCTCAATGACCCAAGTTCGGTGGTGAAGGCAAAGAACAGTATTTTCAACTTTAGTACTAAGTTACAAACGGTATGTGCAGGTGTTGGTATCACTATGAATATTCCAGAATAAATAATGATTAAAAATTCAATAGGCTGGCTTGCACTTCTGGTATTAGTTTGTTGCAAACACAATTCGCCCAAGGATACACCACTGCCTTATAACGAGGCTGAGAAATATTCAGGGGGTACCAGCACTACTTTTGATATTGGAGAGCAAGCATTTAATCACGCAGTGGGTGGTTTAGGAGGCATTTATAAAATCAAAAATTACGGATCGGTAAGTGATACCGTGACCTTTGCCGAATACTTTAAATTGGGTAATTCCGACTTTCGCATGCCTTGGGTCTCTGCGGGAAACACGACCACTGCAAGGGATGGTTTAGGCCCATTTCTGAATGCGACCAACTGCTCTGCCTGTCATAGCGATGACGGGCGAGGCAAACCAGATCTCCAGAATGGACTCTTGTTTCGACTGAGCATACCAGGTACGGATGCCCATGGAGGCCCTAAACCTGAGCCCAACTATGGGGGGCAGCTCAGTAATTTTGCTGTTTTTGGTGTACCTGCCGAAGGTGATGTGAGCATTTTGTATGAAGAAATCAAGGGCATGTTTGCAGACGGTGAAACGTATTCTTTGCGTAAGCCCAAGTATGAGTTTGTAGGCATGAATTATGGGGCACTTTCTTCAGAAGTTCTGTTTTCTCCCAGAGTTGGCCCCCAAGTCTATGGCCTAGGTCTGTTGGAAGCTATTCCTGAGTCTGAAATATTAAAATACACCGATGAATTCGATACAGACAAAGACAGTATTTCTGGAAAAGCTAATTATGTCTGGGATCAAGCCAAACAGACCAATTCATTGGGACGATTTGGCTGGAAAGCCAACCAACCCAATCTGAAACAGCAGATCGCTGGTGCATTTTTGGGAGATATGGGACTTACCACCAGTTTAAATCCCGAGGAAAACCTTTCGGGTAATCAAGTTTCACTCTATGGGAATCTGCCAACAGGTGGTAAACCAGAAGTAAGTGATTCAATCATAGAGGAACTCTTGTTTTATCAACGCTGTCTGGCTGTACCAGGCAGGAGAAATATCGATAAGGCTGAGGTCATCCAAGGAAAACAACTCTTTATAAGCTTAAACTGTAACAAGTGCCATGTAGAAAAGCAGATGACAGGTGCTTCTACAATCTCTGCTTTAGCAAACCAGACCATTTACCCCTACACGGATCTATTGCTGCATGACATGGGCAATGAGCTCGCTGATCAAAGGCCAGACTTCTTAGCTACAGGAAACGAATGGCGAACACCTCCGCTTTGGGGCATAGGATTGATCAAGACGGTAAACAAACATACCTTTTTATTGCATGATGGTCGTGCGAGGGATTTTAAAGAAGCCATATTGTGGCATGGCGGAGAAGCTGAGCCTTCTAAAAACAAGTTTTTAAAGCTTTCAAAAACAGAACGGGACCAATTGATCCAATTTTTGGAAAGCATGTAAAGTATCATTATTTCAATCGTTTATCTGATCATATGAGAAAAGACATCAAGGATTTTGTACGCTACAGCATAGGCTTGTGTATGTTTTTGACTTTGTTATATGCTTGTAAGCCAAAAACTGATGATGCAGAGCCTGATTCACAAAAAGTACGTTCGGTTTTCTTACAAAACATAGGACAAAACTATATTACACCCAAGTTCGAGGCACTCAAGACTTATACAAGTACTATGGTGCAAGCCTCCGATTCCTTGAAGCAAACGGTAAACTTGAAGCACCTCATAGCACTGCAAACAGCTTATGACCAAGCCTATATGAAGTATCTAGAACTGGATGCTTTCCGATTTGGCGCCTTCAAAGATCCAGCCTTTAACCTTAGTTTACACGACTATGTGGCTACTATGCCTTGTAGTACTGCGTTTATAGAAAGTAAGATCAAAAACCATATTTTCAATACGGGCGATTACCATTTCAGTACCAGGGGCTTTGCGGCCTTGGATTACCTTTTATACGACCATGGCGGTATACAAGATTCTGTGCTGAACCGACTCTCAAAATCAGACAGAATGATCTATTTGCATAAAAACTGCATGTATATCGATAGTATTGTGGGCTTATTTCATAGCAACTGGAAAAGTAGTGCCGCAAACTTTGCCAGTGATGCATCCTTAAGCCCAAATAGTACGCTCAACCAACTCTTCAACTCTTTTTTAATGAGCTATGAGATCGCCATGGACAATAAAGTTAAAATACCAGCAGGCTTGGATGCGAGTAATGTGGGTGTAAGTGCTCCCGAAAAGGTAGAAGCGTATTTTGCGGGAAACTCCAAGGTCTATCTACGGCAACATGTAGCAAGTCTTTATAAAGTTTGGAAAGGTGAAACTGGAAGCAATACAAGTATAGGTTTTGATGACCTCATCCTTACACAAGTTAAAGACTCCATATTGGTAAAAACCGTATTTCAGTCATTTGACAAAGTACTGACGAGTATAGATGCCCTCCCCCAAGAGCGCTTAGATGTTCTGATTGTAAATAATAACACAGTGGTACAGAATGTGTACAATAACATGGTAGAACTCAACAAACATCTGAAAACCGAAACAGCCTCTGTATTGGGCTTAAGCTTGACATATAACAGTAATGATGGTGATTGATGGGGAGTTTATAATTTATCTCGGATCGGGAGCCTTTTGATTCT
>CAMFLX010000283.1 GCA_945957555.1 uncultured Cytophagales bacterium | reverse complement strand
GATATGAAGAAAACACTACCATTAGAGCCTGTTAGATTAAGACAAGTAAACCAGTCTTCAAATGTGATCAAAGTCTATATTAGGAACATGTAATTTTAAGGAACTATGGCTACTTTGTATGATAATTTCAAAAACAGGAAATTGGTTTCAGCCAGTGAAAATAAGATTTCTTATTTTCAAATCATAGGCTTTGTATTGATTTTATTGGGTTTATCAGTACTCTTTGTTGCTGTTTGCTTTGATAAAGCCAATGTTATGGCAGCTTCATTTTTTATTACAATGATGGGTATGTCTTTTGTGTTCCCTGATTTACTCATGGACAAAAACAAAGGTTTGAGTACTATGCGAATTGCCGTATTTATGATAGTAAATGTTTTTTGTTTATTGGTCATTAAGATTGGATGGGACAAAGAGAGTTTTCAACAAATAGGTATTGATCAATATTGGGTGGCTATTCTAGCATTTGTGTTTGGAGCTAAGGCTGCACAAGCATTTTTTGAGAGTAAGATGGCAGAGAATTCCGAAAATGAGCCAAGTATGACTGATCAAACATTATATTTTGATCAATTAAGTAAAGAAAAACAACATGAGTTAGCATCTGAAGCTATTACTACGCTTGCTCATGATTGGAAAGTTCAATTTCCTGAGATTACAGGGTTAAGCGTAGCAAATAAAAAACTAGATAAGGACAATAAAGCGCTGAATGTTTACTGTATTGTTTTCCAAGTAAAGATAAAGCAGAATATCAAAAATGAATTTCCAAAAACTGTTTGTTTTAATGGTTATGTGATACCAACTGACGTTCAAGAATATGATGATACAGTAGCTTTATTTGGGGTTAAGGGCCTTGAAAATGGTATTTCACGTAATGGAGATTCTGAATTTGGGACTTTAGGGATTACAGTAACTGATGGTAATAATTATTATATCTTGAGTTGTTATCACGTTTATTTTAACAACGAGCTGAAGATAAATAAAAGAAAGGTATTACCGAGCGATATAATTACTAATCCATCAATAGTTTGCCCCTGTGCCAGAGAGGGGGGAGTCGATGTAATTGGAGATGTTTATGAAGGAGAGCTTAATGATTGGCTGGACTTTGGGATACTCAAGTTAAATGGCAATTACCCAATTTTACAAAAATTTAAGTTATTGCCAGGCCCAAATGGTGTAAGATACTTGATAGATTCTGATAAAAATAATTTGGAGGTAAAATATTGGGGTAATGGGAGCAAAAGAGTTCGAAACGGGAAAGTGTTAAATACTTTTTCTGGTCAATGGGTCAAGTATAACGGAAAAGAACAATTTATTAACGGATTGATACAGATTGATGTAGTTGGAGCCAGGGGAGATAGTGGAGCTCCAGTTGTGGATTTATTAGGAAATGTGATTGGTATTCTGATTGCTGCAGATGATAAGACATCCTATGTTCTTTCAGCATATCAAATAGAAAATAAAACTAAATACAAAATAAAAAGATGAAAAAAACAATTTTAAGGACTGTTAAAGTAGGTGTTTTGTCATTTATGAATATTAACACCTATTCTGAAGTTATCGAAAATGGTACCATTGGATTTGTGAAATTGGCTCAATTTAAAGACTTTAAAGACACGGTTAAAAATGGAGATCCAAATATTATTTTTAGTCAAATTCCAACAGACAAATTAGACGAAGTTGGAAAGTATGATTTAACGATTGATGGCAATGAAAAGAAAGTCAAAGGGGAAGAAATAACGCAGGGTCAATCTAAATCATTTTCTTATGCTTTAGATGAATTGGTTATAAACTCAGTTGGATATAAGATCACAATAAAATTAAAAGATTCAATTATTGCTCAATTTTTTTTTAAGTATACAATGCTCAATTCGCATCCCAATATTCCTATCGTTAGTGGCGGTGTAAAGTCAAGTATTGACAGGGTTAATGATTATCTCAAAAGGGAAAAATTAAAACCAATTAGTAAGAACAAAGATTACAAAATTGGAGATACCGTTTTTGTGTTTATTGATAGTTTGTTGAACATAGTAGAGGGCACAAAATTACCAAATTGTAGTGCTCCAGAGTACTACTATAAATTCCTATATCTAAAACCTTTAACATCCAAAGATAAAATCAAATATACAATCGAGAATATCGAAGAAAATGATTTGAACATTGATGTGGGTAATAGCAATGCGATAAGTTCAGGTTCTCCAATAGAGCCTATTCCTTCTTTAGTATTTGGTCCTTATTCTGGTGGGGTAGATATTAAAATCGAATTATTAGATCTAGATGGAGACATTAGTAAAAGTAAAAAATATTCAATTGGTTCTTGTGTCTCGTCCTACCAAGTCAGCATCATGGGAGGATTTTTTGCCTCTACTTTGAATAATCCTGAGAATATCACGATTGGGTCTAATAAGGCAGGAGATACCACACTTATTGCAGACAATTCCACTTCTCAAAAAGCATTGACAATTATGGCGATTTTCTATCCCAATTCTCGTAACAAATATTATAAGTATAAGGATTTGGAATTTTGGGAAAAGTGGAGTATTTGTTTTGGTACGAAGCTGAGCCAAAATTTATTTGATGATTTCCTCTTAGGTGTAAGCTACGAGTTTTCCAAGGGGGGTAATTTTGCTTTTGGGGCACACTATGGCCAGCATAAGGTATTGGCTGGCCTCGAAAAGTTTAAATATGGTAAGGATAAATATCCTCGAAAGACTTTTGATAATGCCATGATCAAAAACCAATGGGATTTTGGGCTCTTTTTCGGAGTATGTCTGGATTTGAGAATTATAGGGGAACTAACCAATAGAGGTAATGATCTCAAAAAGCAATATGGTGGAAATAGTGAAAAATCAGAAAGTAAAAAAGGAGAGGAGAATTAGTCATGAAAAATATCATCACAATTACTATCGTTTTTGTCCTTTCGTTACAAGTTTGGGCACAAAAAACTACGTCATTAAAATACTTTGATGGCAAGGTAGGATATAGCTTCATTTCACCAACAGAACGCACTTCTAAGAATAGCGTTGTTTTTTTTCAATATAATCATTTGATAAAATACCAAACAAGGAAAGATCAACCTGCCGTTGGCCTACTTCTGAATCCTGCAATTTCATGGACAGGTAATTACAAGGATTCAAGCATGAAATACTACAACTTACTTCAGCCAGGCTTGGCAAGTTTTGTACCTAGGTTTTATGTTTTTCCACCAGCTAAAGGCAAAGTTAAATTGTATGCGTTTGGGCAAGCTGGTCTTAAATATTTACCGATTTCTCATAGAGACAATAACAATCAGAGGATTTATAAGGGATACACGCAATGGCAGGCTGGTTTTGGAATCGGCATTAGGCATCTTGAGTATTTTGAGGTTGAGGGTGCATATATATATGCGAAACACAATCTATCAGATCAGGATGAAAAGTATTTTGTTCAGAAGATAGATAGTTCATCACAATTTAATGCCATTCAAGTAAATGCTAAATTCAATTTATATGAGGGCAATTGTCTCAAACCATACGTTACTCTGGGATGGTCTGGATTTGTTAGAGACAGTTACCTCAACCAAAGTTTTTGGACTATTGGCTTTGGTATCAGACCTATTTTGCGTAAACGTACAACAGGTATCCATAAGACGTGAGATCAGGGCTTCGGGCCTTTTTGAAGAACTAACACTCCACATATAGGGAGGAGACTCGGGAGATGGTTGCACAACATTCTGAACATAATCCTTTTACAGACTACTATCTGATGCGGAAGGAGGGACTACCTTTCCATGAAAATACGATGCCTGCCTGTAATATTGATTGCGAAAGACCAAACTCCATGTACAAACACAGAGGTGCTATAGGCATAAAGCGTATACCCATAGTCATATCACCTGCTAAAGGGAAAAGTAGTGGTTTGTTTGGTTCATTGCTTGGCTTTGCCTGATTGGGATGTGCCTCCAGCTTGTGTTTGTAAGCTACATACCTAAAGCCTAGTCCAAGACCTCCATAGCAATCGAAGTGTCTATTGGTATAAAAGTGCAGGTTTAATCGGAATAAAAGATTGATCGCTTTTCTGTTTATTTGATAGGAGGTATACGCGTTTGGAGTGTTCAAGCTGTCCGCTTGGTCATAGCGCACTAATTGTTGCGCATAAGATGCCGAAAGTCCCGCTGTAAGTCGGCCGAGGATACTTTTCTCATATTTTACATAAAAGGGGCCATGGTCTTGCATGTGAAAGTTGTAGGCTTTTTCAGGGGTTTGTGCAAAGGTTTTATAATAACTTTGATAGCCATAGCCCAAGGATAGATACTGTCTGTCATCTTCAAAAGGCCAGTTTTGATCTTTTGGGTAGTCATCTGCAAAGGAGAACTGCCCTAGTACAAATAAAGCCCATAAAAAGAATAGTTTCATATGGGCAATAGTTGGAATGCCTATATAGAGCTTGCTGAGTATGTTGTTGCTATGATTCATGGCTATTGTCAAAATCCTTATGAGCGATTTGGGCTTAAAGATAGCAGAAAACAGAAAAATGGAGATGAATATAGGAATGCTTTTTAAGGTAGTTAAGACCGTATCCATTTTTAATTTTTGTTAATCCATGTAGTTTAGGGATTGGAGTACTGGGTAAAGACTCAATACTCTTGACACGAAATAAAAACGTATTTTAATTATTTTAATTTTAAATATATATTTACATAATTGATCTATACAACTCGTTATTCTGTGAGTATTAGGTTGTGTATATATTTAACATTGTAACCATACAACATTTTAGAGATGAACCCTATCATTAAAGACATTTCATTTTACCTTTTGGCCGTCGTCGTTATTGGCGTCGCAGGTTTTTTCATCATTTATTCATTTGTAAAGGGCAAGCCCTCTCAGGAGAACTTAACCGAGAAGATCAGTAAGTCGCTTAGGTATGCCATATCTTATGGCCTGTTGTTTTTCGGCATCGGGGGCTTGAGCGTTTATGTGTATAATTTGTCCAGCAAAGGAGGGGTAGAAGAGTACAGTCCCGTACAAAATGAGCTTTTTGCAAAAATAAAGGCACTCAAAGATGATAACGACAATCTTAAAGGCGAGCAGACCGACTACAAAGATTTGATCTTTTTGCTCGATACCACTGCCAAAATCCTCCAAAGAGATTCTTGCAAATCCCCAAAAATGAACAAGCCTAGCTCTGTCAAAGAAGCTATTTCCTGTTTGGACCAAGTGAGCATCGTATATGTCAAACCTCTGGAGAAACGCTTGAGCAGTGTAGGGCTGCTAAACAAAGCACCTATGGGGAGCGACAACGATCAAAAACTGAAGATGCGAGATAAGTTGCTCAATGAAATTTCTCGTGCCTATTGGGATATGTATAATGAGGTGTATGATCTCCGCTATAATAGGAACGAAAACTATGCGAGCGACAGCCTTCAATATCTCAAATTGATCCAGAACTATGTGGAAGAGGAAAGCTACAGGGGCTATAACGGACGCATAGCTATGCAATTGAAAATCAGGTCCAACGAGCTCAAAAATAGATTGTCCAATGCAAATGGCATCATCAAACAAAACGAGGAATACCGAGAGTCTCTTAATGAGGAGATCAAAAAAATGAAACAGCGTTATATTGACAAAATGTTGATTACCTATGCCTTGCCGATATTTGGGGTCATCGTAATTTTCTTAATGCTGATTCCTGCGGTGTATAAGCTCATCAAAATCGATACAGGAACGGGGGATGATGCTCACACCAATAACCTCATGAGCATGATCTTTGAAAAAGGGATCCTCCTCCAGATTTTTACCGTTTTTATCCTTACGGTGTCTATTTTGATCTTGGGTATAGGTGGGAAAATAAGCTCAGAAGTACTGGGAACACTATTGGGGGGCATCTCTGTATATGTGTTGCAAAACACCTTCAAAAACAATGGACAAGAAGGTAAATAACCTCAATTCGGGATAAGAATTAGTTATGAGCCAATACTCTGCGGGCGG
>CAMFLX010000282.1 GCA_945957555.1 uncultured Cytophagales bacterium | reverse complement strand
CTACACTTATGCGATCGTCGGCAGCGTCAGATGTGTATAAGAGACAGGTATTTACACTTACTGGCGATGATATTCCTGATGAAATGAAGATTCAGATCATGACAGTTTCAGGCAAGGTAGTACGCGAAATCATTCAGACGGAGATTGGGCCTCTACGCATAGGAACCAACGTTACTGAATATGCGTGGGATGGTACAGATGAGTATGGTGATAAATTGGCAAATGGTGTCTATCTTTATAAGGTGATTGCAAGGCACTCTGGTGCCAAATATGAAAAGATGCTTACTGCTGGCGATAAAGCCTTTAAGGAAGATTGGGGGAAACTGGTGATTTTAAGATAGGAGCGGGGCATGGTGTCTAATCAAAATCTTAACTATTTATAATAACATAACAAATGCAAAAAATCTATTGTCTGCAAAAATCGGTTTTTATGAAATGGTTCTTGATAAGTTTTGGGTTGGTAATGTTTGCCTGCTCCAAGGAAAGGGTTGAATACAAGTATAAGGTACAGTTAAAGCCATTTACAGAAGATGAAATTTTTATGTCGCAAAGTATCAAAACCTATTTGTTTGATGCTGAAGAACTCAATACCGATTCACTAAAAGGAATAGCCAAAAAGGAGTTTTTGACAGCAATAGATTTTTATAAAAACAAAAAGGACCTTGAGAAAGCAAAGCTGCATTTGATAAAATCAATAATGACGTATCCTGAAGCTAAGTCGTATTACGAATTGGGGAATTTGTATCTAGCACAGTATGATGCTAAAAATAATGCGAGTAAGGCTTTTGGTATTGCGGAGGATTTGGGTTACAAACCAGTATCTGAAATTTACTTTAAGCTGGCCTGTACTTATTATAAAGCATACGAATCAGGAACAGATGAGTATGCCAAAAGTAGCTCTTTACAATACATAAAAAGGATGTTTGATGCAGGTGCAGTAGATACTTTAAAGATCAAGACCGATAAACTGTTGACCAGTATTACAGCCGATAAAGAATACAGGGTAATGTTAGCCTCTTTTAGTGGACTTAAGAGCATTAATTCTAAGTTTGGAGTTTTTTCGGGAGCTTTTGAATTGGTGCAGGGCGAGTTGGTCATCAAAAAGGAAGACGCAGAATTGGAACAGAGTAATGTATCCATCAGCTATGACTACAGCGATTATATTCCAGAGATGGAGAATGTGAGTTTTGGCAGAGACGTATCCCATGATTTTTACTATGTTGCTAGGCTCAATCTTTCACCTGATTTAGTTACACTTGTTTATAAGTCCAAAAGCTTCTATGGTGAGTACATGCCTACTTCGACTTATTTGGTCAATTACGATTTGAACGGTAAGGTAATTGATAAAATATTGTTGGCTTGCACCTGCTCTTCCGAAAAGGTAAAATGTGGGACAGTTAAAGGCACCGATATTGTTGTGGAAGAGTATAAGCGCATTTGGGAAAAGGACCTAAAAGAGGTTTATATTGGTGACAACGTTGTCAAAGAGTACAAGCCTGTTGCGTCTATGCACTACTCCATAGATCCAACAGGTAAAATAGTAAAAGGAAATGAAACCACTCAAATGTCCCTTAAATAGTTACGTATGAAATACTTTTTCCCCTATTTAATCTTATGGCTTATTGGTTTTTCTTCATGTAAAGAAAAGATTCGTTATGAAATCATACAGGTACCTTCATTGCCCCTCAATGACCTATATACCCCTTCGCTAATGCACCAGTTTGTGGCGGATCATGCTAATAATGAATCTGTAGCCGTGTCTTATTTTGAGAAAGCTCAAAGCCTATACGCCGAAAATCCTCAAAAAGGTATTTATTTAGTTCAGAGAGCCCTTACTATTTACCCTAAAAAGGTATATTACGAAACACTGGCCAGGTATTTCATGGACCAGAAGAAGTACGATGATGCGAGGATGGTTCTTCAGTATTTGGTAGAGCAATATGTTGATAATGGAAATAGGCTATATGTGTTTGATAAACCCAGTAAAGACTTGGTTGTGGATTATTATACATCAAAAGTTTTGAGTGGGATCTATATTGATTCGTATGAAATAGCTTCTTTTTCTAAAGAAACTAATGTGCCCATTTCAGAATACAGAGACTTGTTGCTTAATAGCAAACTTTTATCTGTAGAAAAGGATTCGTGGTTGTATAAGAATATTCGTTATCTCTTTTTGGAAGATGGGTCTTCAAAGGAATACTTGAAAGGAGAGGAGAACTTTAAAAATGTATTAGCAAGTATTCCTGAGGTCCAGTCTTCGCTATATAGCATAGATGAAGATCGTGTGGCAGCAGTAAGAAAAAATCTTGATGATTTTGAGGAGGGTGATAGGAGTTTTAACTATAACTTACCCAATGTTCATGGTGCTGAATTGTTCACATATGAATCTCAATCGCAAGATGAAAGCGAAGGTTCGGGCTACTTTGTTCCTCACTTTACAGAAAGAATACAGTTTTCCCCTAATTGTATAGGTTTGGTATATTCAAAAGATAGTTCAGTTTCAGGCTGTCCAAAAGAAATGAGGGAGATCGTGCATGTATTGGTATTGTATAACAGTAATGGGCTTTTGCAAGATCATCTTCGTGCTGCATGGCAAGTTGGTGATCGTTTGGCTTTAGTGGAAATTAATACCAAAGGGACGATAAAACAGGAAATGTATAAAAGGAACTGGGAAAAACCTTATGCTAAGGATGATGAAGACAATCACTATAATGGTAAAGATTATTCAGGCACTCAGAGCTATCGTATTGATATTAAAACCTGCAAAGTAAAACAAGACGAAGCAGACATAGTTGAGATAGGAAAGAGTGATTTGTGATTTATATTAATTAAGCCTATTGTATACCTTTAGATACTTTTGAAATTGTTGCTTTGAAAGCATATTGGCTTTAACTTTAAGATTCATAGTTAGTAATTGTGTCATGATTTTTAAAGTAAGTAATGCATCTAATTACTTAGAAATTAATAGTCCTTAAAGATGCTTTGATCCAGCTTCATAATTAGATTATTTTATACTAAAGCTCAATTTTCTTTATATTTAATATATATATAATTGTATTATTATAATAATTACTTATTTTTTATTAAAAAAGTCTAATAAAAATGTTTTTATATGATTTTAAATTTATATATTTAAAGTATTAGTGTTGATCAAACATATTTATTAGGTATAAATACTTATTTATGGAGACGTTGGAGGTTTTGAATTCGGTAAAATCCGATGAGAAGTTGTTTTTTGATGAAATGTTTGACGAGAACAACAATGTAAGGCCTTATTATTCGGATATTGTTGATTATTTCGGAGGCATCGCTAAGGGAGATTTTAAGAGGCTAAATGAATTAACTCGGGCCAATTTTTTTAAGCAGGGTATTACGTTTGCGGTCTATTCTGATCAAAACGTGGGTGTTGAGCGAATATTCCCTTTTGATCTTATACCAAGAGTGATACCTAAACATGAGTGGGATACTATAGAAAAAGGCTTGTTGCAAAGGAATATCGCAGTAAATCTGTTTATCAAAGATTTGTACAACGAAAAAAAAATTTTAAAGGATAAAATAGTACCTGCAGAGCTTATCTTCAGTTCTTCTTTTTTTTGCCGAGAGATGGAAGGATTTGTTCCTCCTTCTGGAATATACACACACATTGTAGGTACAGATCTTATTAGGCACAGCGATGGCGATTATTATGTGCTAGAAGATAATTTGCGTTGTCCCTCAGGTGTTAGCTATGTATTGTCAAATAGGGAGGCAACCAAAAAGGCATTTTTTTCATTGTTCTCAAAGCAAAATGTAATGCCTGTGAATAATTATACTCAGATGCTTTTGGAAACAATACAGTCTGTGGCCCCATCAGGTGTAGATAAGCCAACTTGTGTGGTAATCACTCCCGGTTTTTATAATTCAGCATATTTTGAGCATTCTTTTTTGGCGATGAGTATGGGGATTCAGTTAGTAGAGGGCCGAGATATGTTTGTGGAAAATAATTTTGTATACATGAAGACGATCAATGGGCCTAAACGGGTAGATGTTATCTACAGGCGTATTGATGATGACTTTTTGGATCCATTATGCTTTAGGGAAGATTCGTTTATTGGAATTCCTGGTATTATGGGAGCGTATCGCAGTGGTAATGTTACATTGATTAATGCTCCAGGAGCTGGTGTGGCCGATGATAAAGCGGTGTATACATACATGCCTGAAATCATAAAGTACTACTTGGGCGAGGAGATGATTTTGAAAAATGTACAAACTTATAAGTGTGAAAATGAGAGTGATTGTAAGTATGTTTTGGAAAACATCAGTAACCTTGTGGTTAAGCCTGTGGATGAAAGTGGTGGATATGGCGTTTTTATCGGAACTAAGCATACAAAGGCTGAGGCTGAAGAGTATAAGAAATTGGTAATTAGTAATCCACGAAAATATATAGCACAGCCTGTCATGAATTTGTCTGTTCAGGGTACATATATAGAAGGCGAAGATACCATTGAGCCTAGGCATATCGATCTTAGGGCGTTTAGCTTGATGGGAAAAGATAAGAATTTTGTTTTGAAGGGTGGACTTACAAGGGTTGCTCTTAAAAAGGGTAGTCTCATTGTAAATTCTTCTCAGGGGGGTGGCTCTAAAGACACTTGGGTAATATAAGAAGGGTAAGGATGAATAACCTTTGGTATTTTAAAATTTTATAACTCAAAACTTCAAAGCGTATGTTGTCACGAATTGCAAATAATTTATTTTGGGCGGGTAGGTATCTAGAAAGATCGGAGCATTTAGCAAGGTATTTTCTTACCCATCATTATAACGTAGTCGAAATAGGTACTCAGGAGCTACAGGTACAGAGCTACAATTCTATGTTTTTGTTGTCTGGTATGTCAAACATACCTTCGGTTGACTACATCAAGTCAAATGAAAATGACGTAGTTTCAAGACTTGTTCTAGATAGAGAGAATTATAGTTCTTTGAGATCTACGATTCACAAGTGTCGCGAAAACATGAGATCGGCCAGAGATGTGATTAATACAAACCTTTGGGAATCAATAAATAAGCTGTATTTGGTGATTAATAACATAAATGCTGACGAATTCGATATAGATGACATTAGTAGTTTGTGTGAGCGAATTCTTAAAGAAACAACAGTTGCAAAAAGTTACATTGATAACTCATTGATTCATAATGAAACTTGGGCATTCTTGAAGCTTGGGATCCATCTAGAGGCGGCTTGTCAGGTTTGTAGAATTATTACTACTAAGCTTACAGAAAATGATGTCTATGCAGAGACTATGAATTTGGATAATACAGAAGCATACTTTAGTCTCAATCTTCTTAAAAACACAGAAGCATTGGATATGTATCGCAATCAATATAAATCGTTGCCAAATTTACGTCAAAGCTTAGAGTTTTTGATCCTTGAAAAGAATTTTCCAAAATCAATAGTTTATAACATAGAGCATATTCAGTCGATCGTAGAAAAAATTGCAGAGATGAATGGGATTTCTAGGAATGGGCTAGAATACCACGTTGGTAAGATAAGCTCGGGATTGAGATACACGGATATTGATGACATACCAGATGACTACGTGACTTATATTGAGAATCTTTTGGTGGATATCCATCATATTGCAGCTAAATTAGAGGAAAGGTATTTTATTTATTAAAGGCATGGAATTGAACATATCTTACAAAGCAACCAATATTTACAACGAACCTGTGTCTGAGGCAATATATGAGTTTATATTGCTGCCTGCGATCAATCAGCAGCAGATTACTTATGGTGTTGAAATGGAAAATTCACTTCAGAAAAGTACCTTTAAATACAAAAATCTTTTTGGATTTGACGTCATTAGGATCCGAACTACAGATTCCTTTAATGAAATGAAGGTTAAGATGAATGCCAGTGTTTTTACAAAGCAGTTTAATCCCTTTGATTTTACTCCCCCAACTCGACAAATAAGTGATAAGGTTATGGAA
>CAMFLX010000281.1 GCA_945957555.1 uncultured Cytophagales bacterium | reverse complement strand
TTCTCTCATCTCTTACAAAGCATTAGCAATACAATTGCTATTCAAGACACACACGATCATTGGCTTTGAGGATGTGAGCTCCTCTGTCATGCTCCATTCCACTTTAGTACTCACTAGGCCCACCTCTCATTATCTTTATATCTTTGGTATTCCTGCATGACAGAGCCTTCGACCATAGCGCAAATCCAAACACAATGGCAACAGAGCTGGGCTCAAGCCAAATTGGTATGGAGCCCTTACGTGAAACTTAGAGAGCCACAATGGTGCCTTAGTTCTACAGAGGCTGCTCATGAAGGTTTAACAGGCAGCTTTGCTATGATCCGCCTGAACGACCACAGGATCGTAATAGACCTAGAAAAGGTACATCAGGAAGGTGTGGCAGACTTTGCCTTAGAGGTATTGGCACACGAAATCGGTCATCACATCTACACTCCTGCCAATCTCTACGACAATGCCAGCATGCTATCAAGGATCAGATGGGGGCTCGCAGACATAGAAAACCGGGCTCCTTTTGTAGCAAATATCTATGCCGACCTGCTTATCAACGATACCCTTCAAAGAACGAAAGATCTCAACATTGCAGGCGTGTACCAACAGATCAACAAAACGGCTGCCTTCTCCAATCTTTGGATGTTCTACATGCGTACCTATGAGTATTTGTGGAAAACAGAACGCGGGGCTTTAGCCAGTCATATGGATCTGCATTCACCCAAAATAGATGCTGACGCCTCTCTGGCTGCTTCACTCATTCGCAGTTATTCCAAAAAATGGCTGGACGGAGCAGGCCGCTTTGCAGCCTTGATGTATCCTTATCTACTGGAAGAGGAAGAATACCAAAAAGCACGCAAGTCGTCCCTATTGATCCTCGATGCAGAAACAGCGGGCGAATCAGGGGGAACCATTTCAGGTATGGCAAGCATAGATATGGAGGGTATGATGGGCGCCATAGATCCGAGACTTGAAGCGAGCAGATTAGAAGGCAAAGTCGGCGCTGATACCGCCGCAGGTTACAATCCTCAAGGAGGTGAAGGTCCCAAGCAAGGCTATTTGAGCCCTAGCAAATACATAGACTTTCTGAGACAGCTTAATCCCAAGGCTGATGAACAGGAACTGCTCAACAACTACTATAAAGAAATTGCATTGCCGCATTTGATCGATTTCCCTCGAGAAATGAACGCCCCTACTTCACTGGCACTACCCGAAGGCACTGAGAGTTGGGACACAAGCGACCCCGTGGATGAAATTGACTGGATAGAAACCACCATCAACGCCCCTATCATTGTTCCAGGCTTTAATACCCTCAAAAGATTATACGGCCCAGACGAGAGCGAGTCGGACCTCAAAAAACCTTTGGATGTATATCTTGGACTCGACTGCTCGGGCTCCATGGGTAATCCGCGCATCCGCTTTTCGTGGCCAGTACTGGCAGCTACGATTATCGGACTTTCGGCCTTGCGTGCAGGTGCCAAAGTCATGGGCTGCCTTTCTGGAGAGCCAGGTAGTTTTATGGAAACCGATGGTTTTGTGACTTCAGAAAAAGACCTGCTCACATTACTCACCTCTTATCTGGGCACGGGCTACGCTTATGGTATTCCGAGGCTAGAGAAACCATTTGGCCAAGAACGACGCAGCAAGTCGCATGTGATCATCGTCACCGACCAAGACCTTTTCAGTATGTTGGCTGCCAAAAAGGAACCTGGTGAAGAGAGTAATTGGGTGATTATTGAAAAAGCACTAAAGAACGCAGGAGGCATAGGCACATTGGTCTTGCATCTGCATCCTGGTTCTCACAAAAGTGAAATCGCACAACTTGAAGCGATGGGGTGGCACGTATACTATGTAACAAACGAAGAACAATTGCTCAAATTCTCCTCAGAATTCTCCAAAAATAATTATCAATTTAAAACACATTAAAACTATGATAGAACTGTATCCATTACTATTCCATTTGAGGCAATGTCCTGAGATTTTTCTCTGCAATGTTGACGGAGAAGCAGAAAACCATCCCCAATCGTACATACTTCTTAAAGATGTATACAGAAAGGTGTATGGCAGTTTCAACGTAGAAGAACAACTCCTGCCACCTTTGCATAGCGCTTGGCGCCATCAATTCAACGACAAGCAACTCATTACCTTTCAAATCGCTTGTTGGTTTTTCTCGCATCCTTTTTTCAATAGCAAACCAAGCTTATTGCCTAGTATCAACGCCTTTTTGTTTGAAGACTTGGTACAATTGAGCCCCTTGGTTAGCCCCAGAGCTTGGATAGAGGATGAAGACAGAGCAGAGGAGTTTATACGATTGGCGTTGAAAAGATGTCACATACCTATTACCGGGGAAAGTACAGCAGCATCAGCAGATCGGTTTGATGCCCTTAGTACTACAAAACGTATCGAAATCATTACAGACACTAACATGTCCATAGAACGGATCAAGGAAATACGTCGCAAAATGGAGGAAGAGAAAGCAAGAGAAGCGGCTAATTCTTATGGCAGGGATTAAAGGACCATCTGTTGCCCTTAATGATGCAGAGCGATTCCCTCTCCTCAATAATTTGGAACTGCTTCAGCAGCTCAGGCAAGATGAATTTGCGCCTTTCTTTAACTTTCAAAGCGGGGATAGATTGGATGCGCCAAAACTTGAAAAGGTAAAACAATACGCCGATCAAATAAGGGGCAAAAAACAATTTTGGGAGCCCAATACCATGCCTCATTGGCTTGATGGATACTGGGCACAATGTCGGCGAGGGGTTCCCTTTTACAAAAACAGCCCTACCGACTTCAGAGAACAAGCAACGATTCGCAGATCGGATATTGGTATTGCACCTTGGGAATTTGTATCGGATACTGCTTCGCTAGAAGACTTACTGGTTTACCATACATCAGGAACCACAGGTGCCGCCATGAATGTTCTTTTTGACGCAGTCTCTCAAGCTTGCTGGATCCCACAATTACAGTCTATACTCGATACTTATCAAATCCAACTTGATATTGATTTCGAACGAATAGCTATTGCCTTGATTTGTTCTCAGAATGAAACGCTTACTTATGCGTCTTTATCCACCTATCTTCAAGGCGCAGGTATCTTAAAAATCAATCTCAAACCTGAAGATTGGAAAGCCCCGCATCACCGTCAAGCTTATCTGGAGAAATACAATCCCCAAATCCTCACGGGAGAGCCTTTTGCCTTTATGGATTTGATGCAAGTCAATGTTAAGATCACACCCAAGGCCCTGATCTCTTCTGCTATGAAACTCAGCGAAGGCCTCAAGACACGACTGGAACAACACTTCCGATGTCCTGTTATAGATATTTATTCGCTCACCGAATGTCGTATGATCTCTTTTGCCGAAAACGGCAGACACCGCGCCATACGCCCAGAGTTGTATTTGGAAGTTTTTGATCCAGAGAAAGATATTCCTTTATCTCCCGGCACATGGGGCGAACTTGTGGTAACGGGCGGAACCAATCCTTTCTTACCACTGGTGAGGTATCGTACTGGCGATTTCTGTAGTCTGCAAGTCGAATATGGCATTCCTTATTTATACGACTTGGAAGCCCGTAAACCCGTGGCATTCTATACCAAAACAGGTAAACTGATCAACAACATCGAAATTTCTAGAGCGATGATGCCTTATGCTCTGGTTGGATTTAAACTGCACCAAAACCTAAACCATGAGCTACTGTTTACAGGCTGGTGCCAAGAACCTATACAAGAACTTGTGAACCAAACACTCCAGAACATCTTTGGACAAGACTTGGGCATTATTGTGGAAATCTTACCTGCCGACACCCATAATACTTATAAAAATGTATCCTACACGAGTGATCTTAGCAAGTTTTAGCAAAACAACCAACTTTATCAGCGGTACTGCTTCCTGATCATTTAAGTTACTGACATTTTACAGTTTTCAAACTAGTAAAGCTCATTTTAATGATCAGGTAATTCTTCGATTTTTGTTTTCATAAACATAAACAGTCATGAGCAACAAAGAAGCAAAGGAATATTTAGAAGTATTACACAGAGAAGATACCACTTGGGAAAAATCTATCATGTTCTATAGAGATGAGATAGCAATTTTCAAAAAAAGACTTTCAGAGATCAGTTCCAAATATACCGACAAAGAAGTTAAGGCCTTGGTTTCGCATTTCGAAAGTACTTTTTGGATCAATTTGAGGGTATTGGACGAACTGATCATTGATATCAGCAAAAGAGAAGAAGAGATCGTAAAAGAAATAGAGAGCAACCCTGTTGCCTATGAACACAGAAAGATTCAGGCATCGGCAGAGCTCAAAGGTAAGTTTAACATGTTTGAGAGATTATATACTGGTTTAAAAAACGAATTCAACACGTTTTCCGCAAAATATATGTAAAGAGCTGTTGTTTGTGTCACCTAATACCATGAGTGCCCTGTAGTATATTCAGGGCACTTTTTTATACACGACAATCTCCTTACCCTTTTTAAAAAGCCTAATTTATGAACACAATCCTCAATAGTAACATAAGCACAAACTAAGTATAAACCACCAGTTATATCTTTTTAGGTAAAAATACATCACGATCACAAACATTAGACTCGTTTTCTCTTCAGCTATATTTGCAAAATTACATTTGATAAGTGGAGGGGGATCTGAGGAGCGAGAACAGAAATGGGCTATTCTTATTAGCTATCCATATCCATCATAACATTTTTAAACAATGCTTGATTTCTACAAAAAATTAAGACTTTCAAAGAAAGTTTTGGTGGCGATTTTGTCGGTACCTATCATAGTAGCTTTAGTGCTTACTGTATATGCTGGTAGGCAGGTGATACGTAGCAAGAACACGTCTAAAGAGACACTTGTCAACGCCACAAGCACTGATATGCTCGACAAGATAGACCGAAATTTCTATGAGCGTTTCGGCGACGTTCAAGCATTTGCCTATAACAAACTAGCTGTAGATGCTCTAAAAAAAGATACGTCATCAGAGGATCTGCAAAACTTTATTAACACTATGACCAATTACTATGTATTGTATGACCTCATGATCTTGTGTAACGCTGAAGGCAAGGTAATAGCCGTAAATACCCAAAATAAATCAGGAAAAATCATCAACAGCAGTTATTTACTTGACAAAAACTTCTCTTCCGAAGTATGGTTCAAAACATGTATGAGCCCTAGTGGCCCAGCTGGTGGAGCTTGGTATTCAGATTTCTGTGTTAATCACCATTCGGCTCAAATCAACAATAACATGGGCTGGGGTATGGCCTTTGCCGCCCCTGTAAAAAACGAATCAGGAACTCCTATTGGTGTATGGTATAATTTCGCCAACTGGCAGGAGGTAACTAGAAAAATCAGAAAAGATGCTGAACGATCCCTTAACAATGCCAATGCCTTCATATTTATAATCAATGCAGAAGGAACTATCATCGATGCGGAAGACTCTTTGCTGATCGCTTCACAAAAGAAGATTACAGAGAACTCAAACAGTATTTACATTGGTAATATGAATATTTCCTCTGACGATTACATGATAGGACAAGCCGTAGCCAAAGGTGCTTATACTTATAAAGGAAAAAACTGGAAGGCTATTACGCTGGTACCTAAATCTCAGCTCACTTTTGCCATCTTCTTTTCCAAAGAACTGATCGGTTTGCTCATTTTTGATTTGATCTGTCTTAGTGTGGCCACCTATATAGGCTATACATTTTCAAGATCAATTTCTTTAAAAATCTATGGTATGAAAGGGCTTGTCGAAGATTTATCAAAGGGTAAACTTAGCAAGTTTACTCCTGATGGAGTCGACGAAGTCAATGAAATGGGCATGGCACTTAATACACTTTCTGAATCACTCAAAACAAAAGTATTATTTGCTGAGGCTATTGGAAAAAGATCATTTAGTAGTGAGTTTAAACCTTCATCGGATCAAGATCTCTTGGGCATCTCACTCATCAATATGCGTAACAACTTAAATGAATATGTAGAAATTGATCAAAAAAGATCATGGGCTACAC
>CAMFLX010000280.1 GCA_945957555.1 uncultured Cytophagales bacterium | reverse complement strand
TAACAGCCTCTTCTTTATAAAATACTTATGCGTCCTTTTCAAGTAGTCAATATGCATATGTATCGGATAAGTTTTTAAATTGCCGCAGGCATCACTTATCCTTCCCTCAAACAACTTCATGATTTCCATAAAAAAGCCCTCATTGATATCGTTGGCAATAATTATGCTCTGAAAATCCGAATTTGTATAATGTTGAATTTCAAAATGTGCTAAAATGTGCTTAGAGTAAGCGCACACCTCAGTCAATTGTTGGATCAAATGTGATTCTTTTGTTTCCATCCTTTTTATTTGTACAAAACTACTACACTAGTCATTCATAAAAACTGACAAATATCAGTACATGAAATGACATTCTGACAAATGCGTTAATCAACCGCAAAACTACTCTCTTTCTGAAACTTATGGAATTTGTCAATTTGCATCCCTAGACTTAGCGATTTATATAGTATAGACGCAGTAGTAGCAACTTTAGCAGGCATAGAAATTGGGTATCTCTAGGCGTTTGCCATTTTTGAAGCAAATATTGTATTATTCTATATGAAGAAGTCTCAAAGAAGAAAAATTCCAATTAATATTTCGAGCATACCACACAAGCCTGCCCATAAAACTTTATCATTAATATACGATTGGAATAAAGCCCATTAACCTATATTTGCACTTATTTAAAAACGATAACGAACGGTGCTTCACACAGGTACTGAAGCCATGTTGAACATGTGTAATGAAATCCATTTATACTTCAGCCAAATTTTTCTTAGTACAAAGTTTAGGTGTCTCTAACAAAGAGGCTATTACACTTATTTTAGAGAAAAAAATGTCTGTAAATGGCCTTACTGCCACTTTGCATCAAGAGATCTTTGCCAATGACGAAGTAAAAATAAATGAAACCATCCTGCAGCTACCTCAAACCTTTCACTATTATGCCTACTACAAACCTCGTGGGGTTGAATGCACCCTAAATACAGACATTCCACAGAACCTAGTGGATTCGCTCAATATTGACACCAAGGTTTTTCCCATTGGTAGACTCGATAAGGAATCAGAAGGACTTCTCATCCTTACCAATGACGGTAAAATTTACAACAAAATTATCAATAGTGCTAGTTTTCAAGAGAAGGAATACCAAGTTGAGGTAGACAAAGCAATCACACCTGAATTCATTACCCAAATGTCTGAAGGCATCATGATTATGGGGCAAAAAACACGTTTCGCAAAAGTCTGGATGATCTCAGAAAACAGCTTTGGAATTATTCTCACACAAGGGTTGAACAGGCAAATCAGAAGAATGTGCTATAAGCTTGGTTATGAAGTTACTAAACTCAAAAGAGTACGAATCATAAACCTACATCTTGGGGATTTACAACCTGGAACCTTAAGAAGCATTTCCCCAGAAGACATTAGCACTATCTTATAATCCTCTTCATTTTAATTTCGTACTCCAAATAAGTAGCAGTATTTTCACAGATAAAATTATACTTGTCTCTTATTTATAAAATTCCAATCTTTGTATAAATCTCCATAAATTCCCGAATACTTTATGAATCATTTATATATTGTATCATTTATTCTAATATGCATTGGTACTGGTGCTTGTAAAACCCAAAAGCCTACTTCTAGTACTATCAGCAATATTACATCGAACCAAAACAACGCCCCCCAAGTAGCGACCACAGATCAACTCTTATTCCTTGTGTTTCAAATCAAAAAAAACATAGAGGGGGCCTACAGCAAAATAACTTTAATAAAACGTGAAAAAGTTAATGGTAAATTAAAACAAGGGCATATCAATGAAGATACTTTTGAGAATGAACTCATCATATACCAATATAACCATCAAACATTGATTGATTCTATAGTTTGCGAACATCCACTATATAAAAACTTAGAAGATTTTAACGGTAACACAATGACTACAAGACAGGTAGAATTGGATTCGGCAGAGTTCTTCATAAGACTACAGCTAGACTCAAAAACCAATGAAATTAAAATATATGAAAAATTAAAGCAAAATAAGCTTCAGCAAATAAACTCCATAAAACTCTAAAAATATGAAAAAAACAATTATAAAAGTCGTTACAAGTATCTCATTACTATGCGGTTTCACACTTAAAGCCCAAGTGATAGGCACAGATACCATCCAGTACAGAGGGGATATTAATAAATATATTAATATTGTGATCCTTGGAGATGGTTTTACTAGTTCACAACAAATAGATTTCATAGAAAACGCCAAAAAACTAACAAACTACATCTTCAGCCAGTCACCTTGGGATAACTACAGTACCTATTGCAATGTCTTTGCGATCAAAGTTGCCTCTTCGGTATCGGGCGCCAAGCATCCCAACACCGCCGGTGACTGTGCAGGATCTGGGGTGCCAGTATCAACGGCAGACACTTACTTTGGCAGCACTTTTGACTATGGGGGCATACACCGTCTGGTAGTACCTACCAAATCAGGAAATATTTCCACGGTATTGGCAAATAACTTTCCTAACTATGACCAGGTTCTCGTACTCACAAATTCCCCCTACTATGGAGGTTCAGGAGGCCAGTACGCTACCTCTACCCTCGAGACCTCAGCCAACGAAATTCTGGTGCACGAAGTAGGGCATTCATTCGCCAATTTGGCCGACGAATATTGGGCAGGAGCAAGTTATGCTGCTGAAAAATTAAATATGACGCAACAATCGAATGCGACCTTAGTAAAATGGAAGAACTGGATAGGCACTGGTAATGTAGGCGTATATCCTCATGCAGAAAGCCCCACATGGTATAGACCTCACCAAACTTGCAAAATGAGATACTTGGGCTATGCTTTTTGTAATGTTTGTAAAGAAGCGACTATTGAAAAAATTCATTCTCTCGTCAATCCTATCGTCAAATACAGCCCCAATACTGGCACCGTGGGAGCTTCTACGTCAAACCTATATTTCAAACTGACGGAACTCATGAAACCTACGCCTAACTCCTTAAAAACAGAATGGAAACTTAACGGAAACATAATAGCTAAGAACAAAGATTCTTTAACAATCACGCCCACTTCTCTCAATTCGGGCAATAATACACTTACTGTTACTGTAGTAGATACCAACTTATTGGTAAGAACAAACAATCACTCAACCGTCCATTTTAGCTCGGTCACTTGGACGATTCAAAAAACCTTAACGGGAATAGATATTACTAGCCTAGACAATAAAATAGCCATCTCTGTGTTTCCAAACCCAGCCCAAGAAGTTCTAAATGTAAAAATAGAAGCCGAGTATAAAAACAAAACTTCGCTTGAAATCATATCCAACGATGGTAAATACAGAGAACCTGTTTACACTGATTTGGTGTCAAACTATACCAGCACTGTGAATATCTCACATTTGGCCTCAGGGACTTACACCCTACTCATCAAAACTGATGAATTCGTACAAAGGGTCTTATTTGTAAAGGAATAAAACATAAATCAAAGAAAACAGTTACTAATTCAATTAACAAGTTAGGATAAAACGAGATTTACAAAAACTTAAAAATTTGATCCAATGAGAATAACTACATTTTTACTAAGCACATTAATATTACTAGGAGCTTGCAAAAAAGCCAAGGAGCTTCTCGATATCACTTTTAGGTTTTCGACTAAAAACGATATCACCTTACCCAAAATAAGCGACACAGAACATGCCGTAATAGATTCCATAGTCACCATTACAACTCCTGAGATCACTAATACCATTCCTGACGAATTCAAGAAAAATAATGCAGACATCAATAAAGTTAAAGAACTTAGCATAGAAGGGCTTGACCTGACAATAAAGTCCCCC
The DNA here is from genome assembly GCA_945957555.1 of uncultured Cytophagales bacterium. Taxonomy (GTDB): domain Bacteria; phylum Bacteroidota; class Bacteroidia; order Cytophagales; family UBA9547; genus CAMFLX01. The sequence goes on along the minus strand of CAMFLX010000280.1, from coordinate 2,197 downwards.
ACCGGCCAGACCTTTGGATTCATGAAAAACATAGAAATTTACATAGGTGCTACTGGGAAAAATGAACAACTTATCGCCACTAAGACTAATATTGGAAGCATTATCCCAGCTCCCACAGTTCTCAATTTAGCCCCGCAAAATGTCAATATTATAGACTACATAAAGGGCCCTACTTATTATCTTAAAGTTAAAGTCGCTATCACCAAAACATATACCTCTGATATTACCATCGGGAGTGAAATTAAGTTTAAGGCAGTTGCAAATCCATTAAATTAATACTTTGGCATTGTGATCAAAGCTGTATCATCACTTTTAACTTCGCTCATTGCATAGAGCAATAAGCGAAGTTCTCTCACTATTCAAATCGTCTTAATATTATCCACCAAAGTATCAGAAAACTTTTCATTCACTTCACATTCTATTTTTTGCAATATTAAAACATCAAAATCCTTAAGCTGTACTTCTACTTATATAAACATGCAAGCAACCCTTAGATTCATATTTTGTTTTTTTTTGACTACTCATTTTTCCCAATGCTTCGCTTACGACACTCTCGTAGTAAGTAAAAAAAATACAACCTATTTCTTTACACATCAGTATTTTTCAGTCTTCTCCACAACTAATAGTTCTTTTTATAGCATCAACGACATTAAGAAGTTTGATCATAAATTCTCTGATGCCCAGAAAGATGTTATAGAACTCAAAAACTCCAAAGCATACCATTGGGTAAAATTCTCTGTTCGAAACGAAACTGCTGATAATATTGATTGGATCTTAGAAGGTTACATTTATAGAATTGAAGACTTTTCTTTATTTATCGAAAAGGATGGAATATATCAGGAATACTATTCCAGTTACCTTATCCCTTCTAATCAAAAATTCATAAACCATAAAAACTTTATATTTCCGCTCCATTTAAAGAAAGGTGAAACTAAAACATATTATATCAGAATGTTCCATCCTAAGGAATCTACCATTCAGATCCCAGTAATCAAATCTTTACCCTATTTTGCATCTTATGCACTTACAGAGTATTTCCTTCTCGGTATTTTTTATGGATGTATGATCATCATGGCTGTCTATAATTTGCTTTTGTATTTCTCCTTAAAAGACAAAAGTCATTTATACTATGTTTTTTATCTATTTTTCGGAGCATTGTTTTTCATAAGCCACGATGGTATAGGAAACCAATACATATGGAGCCACCTTCCTTGGCTTTGCTTTTACATTACCCATATCAATGTTGTTTTTCAGATCCTATTCCTTTACCTCTATGTCAGGGAATTTCTAAGAATCAATGAAATCGCCAAAACCATTAATATTATATTTATGTGTTATACTATTGCAAGATTTATCATACTTGTATTGGGCATAACATTATTCTCATCACTACTGATCTTATATTATGCTGATATTCCATCCTTTATACTCACTTATCTAGCCTCATTCGTAGCCTATAAAAAAGGGCTTAAATATTCCAAATTCTTTATTATAGGATTTACATTCCTTCTATTTGGTTTTATCATCTATATTTTAAGAGTACAAAATATAATCCCTTCAAATGGATTCACATTTTACTTTACATATGCCGCTACTTTATTGGAAATGCTTATGCTTTCTCTAGCCTTAGGAGATAAATTCAATGAAATCAAAAAGAACGAACTCATTCAAACTGAACTAAATAAGGTACTAGAACAAAAAGTAAATGAGAGAACTGACGAAATCCAACATCAAAAGGAATTAATTGAAGAAAAAAAGAAAGACCTTGACACATTAATCTACAGGGCCTCACATGACCTAAAAGGGCCTCTCAAGACCATACTAGGTCTCTCTAACTTAGGACAAAATGATCCTGGCAATGAAAAGGAATATTTTTCAAGAATAGAGGCCTCTGTCCAGAAGCTTGATTATACTATTTCCAGTTTGATCAATATCAACAAAGTCAATAATACCGAACTCACTTATGAAAAGATATTTATAACTGAAATCATTGAAAATTGCACATTGGCTTTTAAACATCAAATTGGTTTTGAGAAATTTAAAATTTTAGTTGAGATTGATACCTTCGCGGATTTTTGTTCCAATCAACAGATCGTTAATTCTGTTTTTCAAAATTTAATTGAAAATGCTTTCAAATACCGTAATCCCGAATCAGACAATCCCCAACTAAAAATCAAGGGTATTATAACCACTACCG
>CAMFLX010000279.1 GCA_945957555.1 uncultured Cytophagales bacterium | reverse complement strand
GACTTTTTCCTATCATTTCGTCTCGCTACAAAGTCTAATGCTTAATCTGGGTTAATCTTTGTAAGGCGACGGAATCGTTTGACAAAAGTCCTACAGGAGCATTAGAAGCTGGTATTAACCAGAACCGATCACAACAGTAGCACTAAAGAAAATTCATTAAAAACAAGGTTCCCAAGCATTACACAATAAATCAGCTTCATTTTTGAGCTCTGAAAACCAAGGCTGACACCGTAATAGTCTTTGTGATTACTTTGTGTATAGCTTGTGCCTGTAATAAACTTACCGATCCTTAACATGGCAGATGCATGTGCCATATTTATATCCATGTTGTTTCTAGTCTTGAGGTTTTGGTTGTATACCTTGCTTCCTGCTTCGGCACCCCTCTTTACATTGAGGTATTGTTTGAAACCCAGACCGACCATAGGGGTAAGAGACAGAAGGGTGTTACGCCTTTTAGGAAAACTGATACCTGTATACATACTTTCGTCAATGGAGTAGACGGTTTGGTTGAAACTTTGCGATTGGATTCTGTGCTGTGGCATGGATAGGTTGACATCATGTTTTGCTACAGTCTCAGAAGATCGGTCTGTTTCATGGGATACTTTGAAGAGCAAGATTATGTTTTCGGCATGAATTCCTAAAGCCATACCTGCTTTGTACACATTATTGGCAAAAGCATCCTTTATGTAAGATCCCACTGATGAGTCTGGTTGCGCAAGACCATTGGGGTGCTCCGAGGTGTATTCCGTTTCACGATATGTGATCTTACTAAAATAGTCATAAATGGTATTTCGCTTGTATTGGTATTCTACAAATACAGAAGGCGAAACACTGAGCCTGATCTTGCTGGGGTCTTTTTTACTCATGATGTTGTACTTAGGTGCCAACGCTATACCTATCCTATGGAATTGACTCGTCTCCACGTATTTCGTTTCAGGCAAATAAGTAGCCCAATCGGCTTCGATACGTCGATAAGCCTGACTGGAAAACTGATAGTAAGCGCCTACACCTAAGCCTGTTTTTTTGAGTGTTTGGTCGTAGCACAGCCCCAAATTACTCTCACGCCTATTGGTTGAAGCTGCATGGTTAAATGAAGAAGCAAGTCTGACCCTATTGCGAGCACCTGCCAATGAGGGATTCTGCATTACAGACAGTTGATTGGGGTGCGCAAAGGGCATTTGCGCCCAAGCTTGGCTTGCGTATAAGATAAAAGTGATATAAATAAATATACTATTCATACAGCACTGGAGGCCTCAGAAGTTCGGGTTTTGTTCTATAAACTTAGGACTGGTATTGAGGTCTATAGAATTGCGCTTCTTTTTCTTCTTTACAGGAGCGGGCTCTTTTTCGCTGCTGATACTTTTAGATGAAGACATACTATCCGTCACGCTTTGTGTATGATCTATACGCGTTTCCTTCCTATTTGAGATTTCCACCGTATCTTGCAACTTGTGTTGCACCAATGGTTCCGCATGCTCATGTCCTTGAGATTCTCCGTTGTTTTGATCTTTGTGCATTTTCGCTGTCTCCGAAACCGATGGAGATAAACCCTCTATAGTATTGGCTTTAGACTCAATAGTGGTTTCTTCCTTATGTTTTTGTGATATTGGACTGCTGCTGGCTTGTATGCTAGAACCACCTTTATGAACTTGTGTGGGTACAGAATTCGACTTCAATACTTCATATTTGGCTGTCTTGCTGTCATGGTTTGGCTCTTGACGGTACCCAAACCACCAAAAAGACAAAGCGGCCAAGATCAGAACTGGTGCTGACCAATAGTACTTCTGGAGTTGGACTTTGTTCCCATGCTGTATGAGACCATTTGTAAGGTTATAGTTGGGTGCTGGTTCTCCAATATGTGCATAGCTCTTTGCCCATAGTACAAAATCCTTTTCGTATTCAGGATATTCGTGAACGAAATCCAATACTTGCTGTTTGTCAGCATCCGATAAGTTGCCCTCAAAATAGTCAAACATGAATTCTTCAATATTCTCCTTGTGAATTTTCATTTCCATGATTGTTAAATGACAAATTTTAAATCACCAATATGTTCTTTGATCTTCTGCCGGGCCCTGAACAAGTAGACTTTTACTTGTGAGTCGTTCAGTTGTATCATTTCCCCGATTTCAGCATAACTGTATCCCTCGTAATCCTTGAGTAACAATATACTGCGCTGGGTTTCATTCAGCAAGGCCAAGGCATCGTGAATGATTTTCTTCAAATCGGGGCTTTCTAGTTCGTATGATGGCTCTTCTAGGTAAACAGTGTCGGAATTTCTGTTTTTACGTCCGATGTGATCCATGCACAATCGGTATGTGGTGGTAAACAACCAAGATTTAACCTTGGCAAAATCTATGGCTTCTTTGTGTTGCCAAAGTTTCATAAAAGCCTCTTGGGTGATGTCCTTTGCGCTAGTCCTATCCATAAGGAGTTTGTCGGCAAACCGGCAGACCCTATTGTCATAGTCCCTGACTGCTTGGTTATAGAGGTTTAATAGCTCTTGCTTACTCATATCTGAATGACAAATGCATATACTTCTTTTCAGTATGACTGCTGAGATTTGTAAATGTTACACCTTGTGAGTTAAAAACAGATAATTTATTCATACTTAAATATAAGCTCTGAATTTGGGGACTCGTTGAGGGTCCTTAACGATGAAAGTCTGACATGTGGATCTGCTACATATGCAAAATGATGCCCCTCGTACACTACGGGACAATATGTATAACAGTCTTGTATGAATGTGCTGAAGAAGAATCGTATGTCAGGGCAGAGCGCGCTGAAATGCCTTTGGTTTCGCACATTGGTATTGTTCTTGGTAAACTCTTGTAACAATGGCCAAAAGGTTTGATACAAGGGGTTTTTCAAGGCGCAGAAACTGGCCTTGAGGGTCCATGCACCTGTACCGTTTTTATATTGCAGCTGTTCTGCACTTTGCTTATAGATCAGCTCATAAAAACTATTGATTTTGATATACTTTTCTTGTGTATCTTCATCATGTCCGTAGATCATAGTGTCAGTTAGATGATTGCTGTGATCGATAACAAGCACCTTACGATTGCTTGCTGTAACCTGAGGCAACAAAGTCGCTGTAAGCTGTAGCGGGAATATAGACTTTTGATCATAACTTACTTGTACCAATACGCCCGCAGTATCGTATTCCAGCTCGTAATCAATTACTGTAGGAATGTCTTGACCATTGATCCCCAGATCTTTTAAACCTACCCAGTGGATCTTTTTTAGCCTTTTATCTTCATAAGTATAGTCACAACGGTTGGTATCTGCCGTATGCCTTAAAGCATGATACTGGTATTCCTTAATGCTTTTGATAGCATCTAAACTGTCAGTTAGGATTTTGTAGTATAATAAGGTGTCTTGATCGGATGTAAGTACGATGGTCTTGGGGGCATGTGTAGCGCTATCGGGAGGATTGAATACGATAGGCTTTAGTTCCTGCTGCTTACATGAAGGTGTGCCTAAAGCCATACAAATGATACAAAAGAAATAAATGAGATATGAAGGTAGTGGTCGACTCAATACAATAGTGTTAAAACTTGCACAAATATAAATGTAAAAACATCCCAGTGCATGTGCACTAGGATGTTTTCTTGAAAAATGATTCTATAGTTGGATGTTTGATGCATTAATTTTTGATAAAATGTAGGGTTGAGCTTTTGTCTTTATCTTGGATTTTGAGTACATAAAAACCTTGCTCTAGTGCAGATACATCAAGATAACCTTCGAGCGACTCACGCTGTAGAACTACATTACCCGCACTGGAAAATACCGACACCTTAGCATCCTGCCCCACACTTGGTAGATATAACTTATTTATCACTGGGTTGGGATACGCAGTTGGTATAACCGCATCTTGGGCAGAAGCATCATCTATAGCCAAAATTTGTGATTTCAAGAGTGTAGAAACACCTTTATCAGATAAGACCCAGAGTGTTCCGTCCGTATCAAATTTGATATCTTGCACAAAGTTGTCCAAAAGACCATTGCTTTGGTCGTAGTGCGTCCAAGTATTACCATCCATAGAGTGTATGAGTCCCTTTTCGGAGATGTTACACCAAACACCTGTCATTCCCGAGCCTTGATATAGTACGTTGTAAGGCATAGGCGTTCGCTTCAAGAACCAATTGTTGCCATCAAACTTATATATACTGTCAGTGTTTGCGTAGTTTTTACCATACCAAACATAGCCTTGCTCATCAAGTGTTAATACTGGGTTCACAAAACCCTGCGTAGGTAGTAGATATGAAGACCATTCTTTGTTTTTATAACGCATCACCTTGGTTTTGGTCAATACCCACAGCTCGGCATTGCGGCCTTTTTGTATGCTGATCACGTTGTCGTCCAAATAACCGTAATCGTTCCAAGTGTTGCCATCAAACTGGATCAGTTTTTTCTTTTTATATCCCATAAATGTGATGGTTGTTCCTTGGTTGCCATATTCTGTGGTGAAGTTTTCTCCGTAGATCCCCCAAAAACTTCCAGCCTCGTCCAGAACCGAGATATTTAAGAGCGGCTTTGTATAGTCGTAATAGATGTTTACATTTTGAAATGTACCATTTACATATTTTTGTAAGGCTACGGTATCTATGGCTACTACCTCTGGTGCACGCTGTTGCGTGTAAAACCGCCAAACTGTACTAGATTTGTCTCTAAAACCAACACCTTCCAAAATGGGGTATCTAGTAAAATCTTGCGTACATGTCAAGAGATCCAAAGTAAGTGTCGGAACCCAACCGGTGTTACCTGTATGGTTGGGAAGATGTTCTGTGCTATAGACCCAAATTTTACCACTCGCATCTTTACCCAGTTGTTTAACTTCTTCAAGATGTTTTTTCAGAGTGTCTTGATAGCACAAATGCATGGTATCATTTGTATTTGATATGCGTATAGTATCCACTCCGAAACCATTATTACGGAGGAGGTCATAACCTGAAAATTTCCACGAGTTTCCCAAACTGTCTTTTTTTGCATAATAATTTTCGAGCTGAGCCCCCTTGTAAACGTGCCAATCGTGTCCATCATAACTAAGCACTTCATCTGGAGGGGTTTTTTCCATACAGATTACACTGTCACGAAGTACTTTACCTACCACAAAATCTTTAGGAGATTCTATCGAAGTACCACCAATGGTGTCAGGAATTGCGATCTTCTGTAGGTATGCATCATAGTTTTGATCATCTAATTGATACAGAGTATCCTTGTAAGCCAGCCATTTGTTATTCTTGGCATCGACTACAATGGGGGGATTGTTATGAAGATTTACTCCAAATGAACCCGCACTCCTATATTGGATTTCTTGTGTATTAAGATCAATTACAAAAATGTCGGTATAGCTTAGCGTGTCACGTCCATAGATGCCCCAAAGCCGATCTGTTTTGTCGATTACAAACCTAGATGACAGGCCTAGAGAATAATATGCCACTCCAGTATCGGGAGTAATCCTCAATGAGGTCCAATGCAATCCATCGTATTTCCAAAGTGTATCTGCATAAATTGAATAAACGTTATCTTTGGAGTCAAAACCAATAGGAGAGCCTGCATAAATAGGGGCGGCAACACTTTTTTGTTTGTCATGTAGGCTGTAGTACAAGGTGCCATGAAAGATAGTGTTTACATATTCGGGTCCTCCACCTAGCTTCATAGAGTCTGAAGTGCCCCAATATTGAAAATTTCCATTCAGATCCCATTTGGAAAACTGACCAGATACAGTTCTGACCCAAATACAGTTGCTCCTGACTTCAATGTCGTAGATCTCGTTGTGCTGTGGGAAGTAATAATGTTCCCAAGATTGTGCCTTGCATACCAAACTACAGAGTAGTATTAATATGCCGAAATAATAATTTTTTTTCATATTGTGTGCTATTTATCAGTATGACAGGTCGTGGTTTGCAAATGTTACAGGGCGCTATGGAATTTATTTAACCTCAATTCGGGATAAGGAAAAACATGTATTGCTTATATCTTTTTGTTTATGAGTATTTTAATTTAACAATATCAGTTCAAATACATTTTCAGTATGCAGTGTTTC
>CAMFLX010000278.1 GCA_945957555.1 uncultured Cytophagales bacterium | reverse complement strand
CTTCTTTAGAGGATGCTAGACTCTTTTTCGAGTCGGAGGAGTTGGTAAAAATAAGACAGGAGGCAGGCGTAAAATCACCCGAATTCATCTATCTTAATCATTTAGAATCAGGAGTCCTGTAATAAGTAAACAAATGAATGATTTGTCAAAAGATTATGTAAAGAGCGTAAAGCTCCAATTTGAATACTATAAGCAACTGGGCGAAAAAAGCTTTGCTCAAGTGACCGATGAAGGCCTTTTTTGGCAAGCCAATGAGGAAAGCAATAGCATAGCCATGATCGTGAAACATCTCTGGGGCAATATGTTGTCGCGATGGACTGATTTTTTGAGCACCGACGGTGAAAAAGAATGGAGGGATAGGGATGCGGAATTTGCAAACGATGTAAAGTCGCGCGAAGAACTTCAAAAAAAATGGGACGAAGGCTGGAATTGCCTATTTGCAGCCCTAGACTCTTTGCTAGATATCGATTTAGGAACCATCATATTCATTCGCAACCAAGGCCATACCGTGTTGGAAGCAATAAACCGCCAATTGGCACACTACACCTATCACATTGGCCAAATTGTGTTTATTGGCAAACAACTCAAAGGCGAGGGATGGCACTCCCTTTCCATCCCCAAAGGCAAGTCTAAACAATATAATACTGACAAATTCAACAAACCCAAGCAAGTGGAGCATTTCACCGATGAGTTTTTAAAAAATAAGGAGTTGTAAAAATTGAGAGCATAATTATGGATCATTGACTATTTAAAAAATTTCTACATTCATAAAGATGAATTAATTTTGAAGTCTTGAAAATGAATTCAAAATGGCCAAAAAAACAGCAAACACTCCACCTCCACTCTCCTTAAAAAGCTATATCATAAAATTTGCACGTAAACTAGAACTGTACAAATGTTACCAAGTTGGCGATATTTCCAATACAGGTATGGGACATATCATGGTTAGTCGCCAAAAGAAAAACGGTGAGGTCATTATGGGATCGTACTTGATAGACACCTATTGCCTGGGTCTGAAGGATACTTTTTATTTACAGTTTCCCAACGTCGATGACTTTGAAGATCAACTTGCTACCAAGTTTACCTTTCTCGACACTTGTGAAGAAATCTCTTCTCAACTTGCACACAATATGGTCTATGGAGCCATAGAATATGCAGAAGACTTGCACTTTAAGCCTCACATCGATTTCAACATTACCCAACACATATTAGACGACGTTGATGCTGTGGAATATATGGATATTGAGTTTGGTTACGAAGGCAAGCCACTTTTTACACCCGGGCCCAGCGACAAGACCGCCATCATTCTTGCTCATCTAGACAAATACGTAGGAAAGGGGAATTATTTGTATGTAAATGGCTAACGCTAAAAACCTATTCATGAAAAAGGAGCCCTAAAGCTCCTCTTTTAAAACTTGTATCTGAAAATTTTAATCCCTCAACACAGAGGTATGCATCTGCTCAATTGTTATGTGGCAGATATACAACCAAGTAGTTGGCACCTACATGGTTAAACAAAATTGGTTTCTGAAAATGTGTCTTGGTCAAATCAAATTCTACATAAGATACGTTTACGCGCTTCTCATTGATCTGCTTTACAAAACCAACATTCATGTTGGGATAATCGTTTCTGACTTCAAAAACCCAAGAGCTCAATGATTCTACTCCGACTGAGCGGATGAGATCATTAATTGTCTGTGCTATTTGTTGTTCATTCATACTACAACTATTTGTATTAAGTTAGCAATTTTGAATTACTTTAACAAATAATTGTATTTATTTAAGTAGTAATAAGTTAAAGGATGCCTTATAAACAAGAAAAGCCACGGATAACCGTGGCTTTTCTTGTCATTTCTAATCTAAAATTATGGATACACTTGAATAAAGAATGGCCCGTATGTCAATACTTTCTGCCAAGTCAACTGATACCCTTTCGTATCATCAAATCCTGTGCTTTTTACACCAAGAGAGGTATAGCCATAATCGGCGGTAATCTTCGTATCTACCAAACCTTCCTTTACCGTGTGCTCTATTTTACCAGAGATTACTTTAGTGTACTTAGCGGTAGCACTATACTGCGCCACTACAGGTGTCGGCACCATAGTGGTAAAAGCATTGCCTCTCCTATTGGTACCTGTTTCGATTGCGGTCGTTAAGTCTACCTGCCCTACTGTTACTTTCAAATAGTCGAAAGACCTTTGTCGGGCAACCGTCCAAGTACGTGCAGTACCATTGTTAAAGGTAAAAGTAACTGAACCCGTTATTTGATGTGTAACTGTAGCTACCGAATCTATTAATAATGCGGCAAAGGCAAAACCACCCGTTGTGTTTTTTACGGTATGAATACCATTGATCACCAATTTCTTTTGATCTATAGTTCTTGTGATGGTGAGACTCTTAAATTCTACAGAGTATTGTCCACCAGCTTCGTGGAATTTCTTAGTCCCTACCCTTTTGATCACCACATCACCATTTTTAGTACGTTTACCGTCCTTTGAGACTTGATTGGTATACGTGATCGTGAGCATACTATCGCCGGAAATAACAATATTGGTGGCTCCAATATTATTGGTGATGGTACCGTCAGTCCTTCCTCCTAAAGAAGCCTTATTGTCATTGATCGCTTGGTTGGATTCATCCAAAACGGCATCACTTTCTTCACGGCCATCGTTGGCATCTTTTGTACTCTCGGCCTCCTCATCGTCTTGCTTGACAATCGGATCAGCCGTTGTTTTCTTCGTACAAGAACTAAATGTTGTAGTCCCTAAAACCAGTACGCCCAAAAGGATAATAGGGCTTAAAAATTTTCTTTTCATATCGTGTTTTTCATATTTAAAACAATGACTCTTTCTACGGCAAAACAAATGAGATGGTTATTGGATATTTTAAGAGTACCTACTAAAGTCATTGCCCCCCTTAAAGATTTATGATTACCTTCATACTTGAAAGCTTACTAAACAACGTATGAAAACCAAGATAAAAAAGCCTTTACAAGCGTAAAACCAAGAAGTTTATCAACTTAAAGTCAATACTTTGTATGTAGGCCATGGTGGGCCATTAGCGATGAAAAAGGTACTCCGTAAAATAAAGTTCTCTTGATCTGGGTGATGATGTTATGATTTTGGAATCAATGACCAAACATAAAATTCAAATCATGAAAAGAAACATTGGAAAACTTGACAAGACAATAAGAATCATATTAGGTGTGATTGGCGTGGTAGTCTTTTTCTACGTGCCACTATCAGGTATATGGTCGTATCTAATTTTGGGGTCTTCAGCCATAATGCTTTTGACGGCGTTAATGAATTGGTGCCCTATGTGCGTCATCACAGGTATGAATACCTGCGAAATAGGCAATAGATAACGAGTGACGTGGTACGTGTGATGTGTAGTGTGTTAAGAAGAGAAAGTTGTACTTTTACCCTCTTTGAAGAACCTATCTGCTTACACGTACCATGTCACACATTACATGTAACACGTTAAACGTACCACTTAATTGATTTATCAGCCTAAAATAATTATATTTGAAACAGAAATAGTGATAAATCAACTATATGATATGATCAAACAGCTCCTTTGTATTTACATTTTGGCAGCATTTACTGCGATATCTCAATCCATCAACATTACTGTAGATGCGACCAAGAACCTACATTCCATTTCCCCCTGGATTTATGGCAGAAATAACAACACCGAGGGTACAAGCGCTGATTGGAAGATATATAACGATGCCAACCTCAGAATGTATCGTGAAAACGGTGGCAACAATACCACTAAATACAACTGGACCAATGGACTCTGTAGCCATCCTGATTGGTACAACAATGTCTACAATGATAGCTGGGATGTGAGTGCCAATGCCTTCTTAAGCAAGAGTAATAAAAACGCACAAATCCTCTACGGGATTCCCATATTGGGCATGGTGGCCAGCAATACTAAGAACAATTTTGATGATTGGTCTTATAACAGTTCACAATGGTGGAGTGGCACTAGCAATAACTGGGCTGGCGGTGGAGGTCCTACCACAGGAAATGGCGATCCTAATAAATATCTTAAAAATTGGCCCGCAGACTCTGCTGTCGGAATCTTTGACTATTGGTTCAAAAAGAAAGGATTTGACCCAAACCGCTTTATGTATTGGAATATGGACAATGAACCTGAGGTATGGAAAGGCACCCACGACGATATTGCTACCTCGGCAATCACTGCGGAAGACTACATGCAGAAGTATTTTGCCTTTGCCAAAGCTGCTCGAGCCAAATTTCCCAATGTAAAGCTCTTGGGCCCTGTGTCGACAAACGAATGGCAATGGTACCACTGGAACGATGACATCGTCACTGACAAAAATAACAAAACTTATACTTGGCTTGAGTATTTTATCAAAAGAATAGCGGAGGAACAAAAGGCATCTGGCATACGACTTTTGGATGTACTAGATGTGCATTTCTATCCAGGTTCTGCGAACAACCCTGAAATTACTCTGCAACTCCATAAGCTTTGGTTTGATACCCAATGGTCCTACCCTTTAGCTAATGGTTCCAAATCTCTAGATCTTGGCGGCTGGAACGAAGACTCCACCAAGGAATTCTTATTTGAAAGATGCAATCGTTGGCTCAACAAATATGTAGGTTTAAACCATGGTGTCAATTTTAGCCTTTCTGAATATGGGGCCATTGGCAATGACAATACTGACGCTAATGTGATCGCTTGCTGGTATGCGACACACCTTGGTGAGTTTGCTAATCATAATGTAGAACTTTTTACCCCTTGGGATTGGTACAAGGGTCAGTGGGAAGTCTTGAGTCTTTTCAGTAACTATTATGGACAATATTCCACAGCTACGACATCTAGTAATTCAGATAAAGTGGCAGCCTTCTCCTCGCTTTCCTCTGACGGTGATTCCTTAATGATCGTATTGGTCAACAAAGACCAAACCAATACACAAACTGCTAACATAAGCTTAAATCATTTTACACCTTCAGCCACTACTGTCGGCGGATTCCAGCTCTCAGATCTTGGTAGTACGGAAACTTACGTTTCCAAGGTCAATAATGCACTCAAAACCAAATCATTTACGATTTCAGGTACTAGCATAAGTACAAGTTTACCAAAGCTCTCCGTTACTATGATCCGCATCCCTACTGCGCAGCCTATTGCCACAGAGGTAGATGATGATCAGCTCTCTAGCAAGGTTTATGAGCTCTATCCCAATCCATGTCGTGACAAGATCTTCTTAGATGATAGATTTGCTGGATATAAGGCTTGTATTCAGGATATTTATGGCAGAACTCTTCAATATCCTATTGAAGTTGGTAGCCACAAATATATAGACGTTTCTATGCTCCAAAGAGGTAACTACATTATAAATTTTTCAAACGATAGCGACTTCGTAATTCATAAAATAGCTAAAGAGTAATTTCATTTGTATCTCAGCAGCATATTTACTAATTAACATAATGCATTCAGAACTCAATTTTAACAACATATAACACAAATTCTATGGCATATATCATGGTTGATATAGAAAGTGACGGCCCTATCCCTGGCGACTATTCAATGATTTCTTTTGGCGCTGTTTTGGTAGATGAACAGCTCAACAAAACATTTTACGGAAAGCTAAAACCTATCTCCGACAAATTCATCCCTGAAGCACTCGCTGTATCAGGACATACCAGAGCTGAGACACTCGGATTTGAAGAACCGCTCAAGGTAATGGAAGACTTTGCCAATTGGCTCAAAGAAACCTGTACCGACAGACCTATTTTTATCAGTGACAATAATGGTTTTGATTGGATGTTTGTTTGCTGGTATTTCCATCATTTTCTTGGCTCAAACCCCTTTGGTTTCAGCTCTCAAAACTTAGGTAGTTTGTACAAAGGATTGGAAAAAGATACATTCAAGACCTTCAAGCACTTAAGAAAAACCAAACATACGCACAATCCTGTGGATGATGCCAAAGGGAATGCAGAGGCTTTGCTAGCTATGAAAAAGGAAATGGGGCTGAAGATTAAGTTTTAACCCAGAATAATCATTAGAAATTTACTGCGACAAAATGCTACCTCAAATT
>CAMFLX010000277.1 GCA_945957555.1 uncultured Cytophagales bacterium | reverse complement strand
GTTCAATGGCAAGTCAGACATAGAACAAAACTGTAAGTATTATAAGCTTACGGATAGAGAGATCAATATCGTACATTTGCTTGCGGAAGGATTTTCCAATAAACTTATCGCGGATAAGTTATTCATTTCAGACAAGACGGTTGCCAAACACGTTCAGAACATCTTTGAAAAGGTTGGGGTGAACAATCGTGTCGAGATGCTCAAAAAGCTCGTAATGGATGTAAATTATAAAAATGATTAAGATTTTTTTGGGGAGTTTTAGTGTGGTTGTACTATTGCTTCAAAGTAATACGACTTGGGCACAGCCTTATATTGATGTGCTCAACTTCAGATACCAGCAGTTTCCCGATGTGAAATATAGTAATGATACAGGAAAAGTAGGTATCAAGGAGTATTGTTTTTCGGCTACTGTACCCATCGTATTGAAAAACAAAAATGTGATACTGGCAGGCGCAGGTTACGATCAATTAGATTTTTCTTTTTCTGAGTCCACTTCACAAAAGACCTTGTATTGCGCAAATCTGCAACTGGGCTATTTACACCATTGGAAAGAACAAAAATACAAGCTCATGGTACTGGCGATCCCCAAGCTGGCTGCTGATAAGTTTGTATTGAATGCGAAGACCTATCAACAAGCAGGACTTGCGATATTCACCTACAAGAGACGGGAAAATTTGTCCTATAAATTTGGCTTTTATTTCAGCCCTGAGTTCTTTGGGAATTTCTACATGCCTCTTCTTGGTTTGGAATGGAAGCCCGCACCTCGACTGACGGTTTATGGTTTTGCACCTGCGAGTGCCAATCTAGAATATAAATGCAACGATAAGTTGTACCTTGGCTTTTCTTACGCCAATCTCACGCAAAGCTATAGGCTTACAGGTACTCAAATGTATGTACGCAATGGTGATATATTTTGGGGTAATATGCACATGAAGTTGTTTTTGAATTACTACATCAAGAAATATTATGTGTTGTATTCAGAATTGGGCTATACCTTATATAGAACTTATAATTCGTATCACAGCAGCACCGGTCGCCAAGAAGGCCCCATAGCTTTCCAGCAGACCAGAAACGGCCCTGTTTTCAACATAGGTATTGCGTTTAGGGTGAGAACCGATAGTAAGTAGGTTTTAAAATGCGCTTTATTATTGCGCATTATCATTAAATATAACCTGAGCTAGGAATAACAGGCAATATTTGAATTATCCTTAATTAACCAGAGTTCAGGTTCATATAAGTTATGTTCACTGTGTTATAGGTTCCTCTGTGTCTACACAATATGTTTGATGTCAATTTTTTAAATCTTATCTTTTTTATTTATCTTGAGCTGATTTATCAATACAAAAGGTCTTCAAATGAATAATCTGAGGTCAGAATGTATACTTTTTTACATGTCAAACACATATACGTCCAAAACAACACTTAAAAGAAACAGTATACATGGATTTTTTAAATAGCCCGATTTTGGGTATTATCATTCCTCTTGTGCTCATCTATGCACTCTTGAGCATCTTGGTCTCCATTGTCTTGGAGTGGTATAATCATTTTACCAAGGAACGTTCCATAGTGATGAAGACAGCCATCCTAGAAATGCTCAGAGATCCTTTGAATCTGGATTACGGCCATTTGTTTTACAGCCACCCGGCTATTACGGGTATTAAGGCACTCAACGATAGGCCTCCAGAATACATATCGGCAGCTCTCTTTGCTGATGTATTGATAGATATTGTGGTGAAGCAGGCAGAGCGTAGGAGGGGGCTCACGATTTCATTAGAGAACGGTAAAAAGGTCTATAAAACCACCAGCGATGCCGCCGATGGTGAGATTCTAAATAGGTTTTCACAAGGCTTGGACCTGATGAGCGACAGCCCTTTAAAGGATTTGTTGAAGTCTTTTGCTATTAAGTCTAGTAAATGGGATGCAGAAAACAAAAAGTATATATGTGATTACGACAAGCTAAAAGGCCTTATAGGTGCGTGGTTTGATGACTTTATGACCACCACCAGTAGTTTTTACAAAAAGAGACAGCATAGCAAACAGTTTGTGATTGGTTTTTTGGTGGCAGTGGCATTGAACGTAGACAGTCTCCATTTAATCAAAATGCTCAGTTGCGATGCGGATTTAAGGAACAGGTTGTCCAAAGAGGCTGATGTGCTCGCTGGGCATTACCAAAACTTGCCAGATTCCTTGAAAAATACGCCTCAAGCCAACACTATAGTACTCCAAATGTATACCAAGGATACCACTGGGGGCGTAAACAGAAAGATCAAAGATACTACTATGGTGATGAAAGGCATCGCCCACATAAAAGACTCAATAAGTAAAACCCAACTTCAGCGTGCGGATACCCTGTATCGTGTTTTGGAGCAGTTGGACATACCCATTGGCTGGAATGGAGCCTCAGCGCCTTTGTCTTGGGTTTCTGGAAAGTTTAAGAAAGACGATAAAGGCAATGATCTAACCAGTGTTACAGACCATGCATACGTGGGTAAATCGGGCGTTGAAAAATACGTAGTGCAAAGAAATGCAGGGGAAGGTAAAGCCGTATGGGTTTATTTGATCGGCCTCGTTATATCAGGTATTTCACTAGGTTTGGGTTCTCCATTCTGGTTCCAGATCTTGGTAAAGTTTGTTAATATTAGAAAATCTGCCACTAAATCTTAAATTAGTAAATCATGTCTTCTCCATTTACCAACGTACATTTACACATTTTCGATACCGATTGTGCTCCAGATCGTTTCTTAAGGATTATCCCTTCCAAACCATTAAGGGTGATGTCAAAACCTATCAAGAATTTATTTGAAGTGGGTTGGGTCAGGCGTGCCATGCATACACTGGGTGGAAAAACAGAGTCTCATACCGCTGTAGGTAAATACATTGCCTTTTTAGATATTGGCTTGGAATCATCCCAACTCAACATTTTCGAAAAAGTATTTGCTGTGGCCAAACAATATGACTCCCAAGCGAGGCTAGTGGGGCTCACACTTAATATGGACTACATGGATTCTCAGCCTTCCAAAGGACAGAAATCATTTGATACTCAACTTGCAGAGGTCATGCAGGTTAAAGAATATTACTATGACAATTTCTTCCCTTTCCTGTGCGTAGATCCAAGGCATAAATCTGGCAAGGATTTGGTAGATTGGGCTAGGAAGTATTTTGAAAGTGGCTTTAGTAAAAATGGCAAAATTTATCCCTATTTCTATGGGATCAAGTTATACCCTTCATTAGGTTTTTTCCCATTCGATCCTAGATTGGAAGAACTGTATGCTTATGCAGAGGAAAAAGGCTTGCCGGTAATGACACATTGTACCAGAAGTGGCTCTCTGTATATTGGTGAAATGATCGAGACCCTGATACCAAAGGAGCCTAATTTTATAGTTTCCAAACGACCCGAAGGGATACCCGAAGAGGTATTGCAGGCCAATAAGGACATTTTGGCGCGTATTGCCAAGTATTACGAAAAAGGCTGGGTTAAAAACAATAAATTGGGCGCTAATGATTGGGCTTGCGATTTGTTTGGTCATCCAGAAAACTATATTACTGTTGTAGATAGATTTCCCAAGCTGAAAATTTGTTTGGCCCATTTAGGAGGCAGCAATGAAATCATCAAAAATGTGAGTTCAAAGTCTTCTGCTAAAGAACTTGCCGAAATCAGAACTGTAGACCCTGATTTTTGGTCTGACCGTATCATTGCAATGATGAAAAAGTATGATAACCTCTACACGGATATCTCCTATACTTTGAGCGATTTAGGACAGGATGATGTCAAGGTTAAGATTCAAGGGATTTTTAAGGACGAGCAATTGAGAAAACGAATCTTATTTGGAACGGATTTTTTCATGACCGAACAAGAACGTAAAGAAAGCGACCTGTATCAGATCATTATGGATACTTTTAGTAAGGAAGAGTTGCAGCTGTTGTGCCGTGAAAATCCGCAGGAATATCTGATGATAGATTAGCGTAGTTTAGACGAGATTGGTCTAGTACCCATTCAAAAGATACATTTATTACTAGGGCCACATGAATCATGATCCATGTGGCCCTAGCTTTTTTCTTTGTTAAGAACTTGCTCTTATTTACTCAATGTAAAATTAAAACTATGTTTGATCTGGTCCGATTTCAAATGTACAAAGTACAGGCCATTGGGCTGATCCTCTAAATTCAACGAAATATTTTGTGAGTTGGCCTCATATTGCTGTTCCGAAACTACCTGCCCGCTTACATTAACTACCTGTAGTAGAAAGCTACCGATCTCTGTCGGACAATCGATATACAAGGTACCCGTAGATGGGTTTGGATAAGTTTTGATTTGGGCTCCAAGCGCTTGGTCACTGGTACTGCTGATCACTGAAATCTTTACATGTAGGGTATCAGAGCTTAAACTTGAGCCACAATTGTTCTGCGCTTTTACTGTGATTTTGGCAGTACCTAGGAAATTGTTGGTAAAATTAACGCTTGCAGAAGTGCCTGTTTCTGTAACGGTTCCTGCATTAGAAGGGTTTATCGACCAAAGATAAGTACTAGCCGAGGCTACTTCGCTGGTAGTGTACGTTTGATCCACAGGGTTTTGCGAGAGTAGTGCGTTACCAATAGGCAAATTGGGTTTGGTTGGCGTATTGCCAATAGCAATCTCTAAGGGTGCAGAAGCAAGTCCCTTGCCCATAGGGTTCTCTCCATATACTGACAAAGATACCTTACCCGTGTAGGTATTGTTGAAATCAATGGAGCAAGAAGTACCATTATTCGTGATTGTACCTGCATTACTAGGATTCAGCGTCCATACATAAGAAGTGGATCCTAAGGCAACGGTTGTTTTGTAAGTCTGGTTAACAGGGTTTATACAAAGTACAGTAGTACCGGTGGGAATCGTGCTTTGTGGAGGTACTGGATTACTCAAGATCACATTAGTGTGTGTCCACGTATGGTCACTAGACGATTTAACCCAGTCGTAAGCAGCAAATTTAGCACCTTCACCAAACCATGGGTTCATATAGTAAAGTGTATTATCAGTCGTAAGGCCATGCCCTACAAGAAAATGGCCACCACCTGCAGTCCAACCCCATCTGATTACGAAGGGCCTGAGATTACTAAGTTCTGTTTTAATTTCGGTAAGACTCAAAGCCGCTCCATTTCCCTTGTTTTGAATATTTTTAAAGTGTACCAAGATATCTTGAATACTGCCTGAAGTTCCCCAGTTATAGTTCCAATAGTTGCAGTCACCATTAGGTACTGTGCAACAGTTTTGAGTACCAAAACTACGCCAAGTGGCTACGGTTCTGTTGTATTCAGCAATTTCACACTGGCTTACGGTATGGCCATAATAGTTCAAAACGGATTTTGAAACGCCCGCCCAACACCATTGGTCTTGTTCTTGAATGTTTACAGGTATGTCCAGTATTTGTGCTTGTGCACTCGATGCTGACAATGCCGTGATGAATGCAATAAAGTAGTTTTTGAATTTCATGAATTTATGAGTTTAACAATGTGAGGAGTTGACTTTCGGTATAGTAGTTCTCGATCTTAATACCACCTTTTCCAGATAGGTAGATTTTGGCAGATGTAAGAGGAAAATAATAGGAGTTTTGATCTTTAGTCAGGATCGCAAAATCGCTGGTAAATTTATAAACTCTCAAGATACCTTTAAATTGGTAACTTGGATTTTGCTGTTGAATTTGTTGGATTTCTTGCGCTAATACACTGGCGCCGAAGTCTACGATTCTTGTAGTATCGTTGATGGATGCCAATGTGGCTAATGCCCTGTATTCACTATCTACCACCACTGGTGCTGAGAAGGTAGATTCTTCCGTGAATTGTGAGTTTCGGTAAGTGTTGAACTTAAAGGGCTCACCGATCTTGGCGGATTTAAATTCATCCCTGCTTTTAAAACCATAAGCAAGTTCTTTGCCTTCAGGAATTTTTTTGAGTGTAGAGGGGAGTTCTTTTTGCGCAGCTTTTACTAAGGTCTCGTTTTTATTACTCTTGCTTTTAATGGAGGAGCAGGCACTAACGCTAATGATTAATAGCGTGATATATGTATAATATGAACAACGAGAGGGTAACATATTGGTACTAGAAAGATGTTATAATCAATTCAAAAGTAAGTTATTTTGAATAAAGA
>CAMFLX010000276.1 GCA_945957555.1 uncultured Cytophagales bacterium | reverse complement strand
ATAACTACGACAAATAAAGAGACGGAGGTGTAAGATCCAAACCAATAAACTTTAATTGCATTTCTTAAAAGAAAGAACAATTCAAAAACACTTGGCATATTAATTGTAAGTTTAGATTGTTATAATTAAAATTGGAAATATTATTTTATAATTTGAGAAGTTTATATTAATTTTGTATAACTAAATATTTAAATAATGAAAAAATTAGTTTTATTTACTGCAGGTGTAGCGGTGTTAGCATTATCTTCTTGTAGAACACATAAGACATGTCCTACTTATTTGAAAAATACAAGTAACAATTCTGAAGTTAAAGCTTAATCAATAAAAAGGTTAAGTTGAGGATAGCATAGTGAGTTTTTACAAGCTCACTATTTTTTTTGCAGCATCTAAAAGATTCTCAGCAAAGATATCTGCGTGTCTATTAACTCTTTCCTTATCATCAACAGCTATTGATTTAAGGCCAACCTTTCTTGCAGGTTTAGTATCTCTATCCTTGTCTCCAATCATGAATGAGCAAGAAATATCTACATTATATTTTGCTATCGCTTTCTCAAACATTAGGCTATTAGGCTTTCTCGAAAGTGACGCTGTCTTACTTTCATGGTATGGAGAATAATAAAATTCTGTTATCAAATTACCACATAGTGATTGTAAATAATCATGAGTGACAAACACATCTTTATGAGTATAGATCCCCTTGGCAATACCACTTTGATTAGTAATGACTATCAATAAATAACCAGCCTCTTTGAGTATCTGGAACGCCTCCACAACCCCTGGCAATATTTCAAACTTCTCTGGAGTCCAAACATAGTCAACATAATCCTTGTTAATCACCCCGTCACGATCTAAAAACACCACTTTGTTTTTCATAAATTTAAAATTTTATCATTTTCAACAATCAGCCACCCCGCAGACCGAGTATGAGCATACTCTACCATTTTTTTTGTCAAAACACCGACATCGGTTGCTCTATATCTCTTAAATTTTCCAACTAATAAACCTCCAAAGAACTTCATCAGCCACAATCCTATTTTTTCGCCGAATCTAGTCTCATTTCTACTACCCGCCAATATGGAGGGACGGAATACAATACAACTATCAAAAGCCATCGCACGTAGCCCAGACTCAACCCTTCCTTTAGTCTGTAAATAAAAATTAGATGCTTCTTTGTTTGCTCCTATTGAAGAGATTATAAGGAAGTGCTTGACACCATTTTTCTTACAAAGAAAAGCAAAGTTTAAGACGTAATCATGATCTACTTTAAAAAAATTAGTTTTAGATCGAGCGTTTTTCATTGTTGTTCCTAAACAGCAAAAAGCAATGTCAGCATTAAAAGTATCGACAAGATCTTTTAGGTTATTAAAACCGATATTTACTTGTTGCAGACATGTAGATTTTATCGCGATGGGAGACCTAGAAATAGATATAATATTAGTAAAATAGGGATCATCAAGAAGTTTACTCAAGAGCGATGACCCAGACAGACCTGAAGCGCCAACAATTACAGCTATCAAGACGTTATTTCGAATCGACTTTCGTCTTCTCTAAATCGAAAAGATCATTCAAAATATCTACTAAAGTCTCAGCCTCTCCCCTTTTACATGCAGCTTTAAGCTGTAAAACAGGTAATTTAATGATCTTTTGCATAATATTTTTGGTAATCGTATCTATTTTGAAAATCTCCTCTTCGGTAAGCTGTTTTGAAAAACGCGCCATTTCTTCCAATCTAATTTGCTCCAAAGCATTTTTGATTTTCTGAATAGTAGGAGACACTTCCATTTCTTTCTCCCAAACCTCAAACTCTTGAATAGCACTCGCAATGATACTCTTTACATCCGGTATAGCACTCAAACGCATTTCCAAGGCTTCATTGGCCTTTGCTTGTATGTTATCTACGTTATATAGAATCACTCCTGGAATCTTTTCGACATCAGTCTCAATACTCCGAGGAACCGACAAATCAAATAGATATTTATGAGAAACGATACTTAAGCCTTCCAACTTCTCCTTGGTGATCAAAGCCTCCGAAACAGAAACTGAACTGATGATAATATCTGCAAGCTCAATCTCTTTCCACAATTCGGCAAACTGAGCACAACGTAAACCATGTTTAAGAGCGAGCTCTTCAGCTTTCTGAAACGTCCTATTTATGACACAGATGTTCTCAAATTTACTATCAGCAAGGTTATCAACAACGTCGCCACCTATCTCGCCTACTCCAATCACCAAAACCTTAGCAATAGAAGGATTAGCAACCAAAGTATCCATCATGTCTATTGTGGCATAAGAAACTGAAGCCGCCCCATCCCTGAACCTAGTTTCATGAACAACTCTCTTGTTGCAATAAAAAATAGTATGGAGTAATCTATGTAAAAAAGGCCCTGCAAGTTGTGCATCAGCACACCACTGATATGCATGTTTAATTTGATTGATGATTTGGATATCACCAACTACTTGAGATTCCAAGCCTATTGAGACATTGAACAAGTGTTGAATCGCCTTATCATGCTCTGGGATACAGGTAAAATACTTTTGATAATTATTTATATCCAAAATATTTTTCTCGATCAATAGTATTTTCGTCAAATCATAATCTAAATCTTGATCTGATGAATAATAAACCTCTGTTCTATTGCAGGTAGATATAATAAATAGTTCAGAAATTGGAAATAGGTCTTTCGCTTTTGAGTAAATTGACTTTATCTGACTTTCAGACAAAGCAACCTTATCTCTTACAGATACTGGTGCGTTTTTGTATGATAAAGTTACCCCCCTAAAATTGCTCATCTACTTCTTAAAGAATATATGTAATGCAAATTTACCTATAGTGTCATTTTCAAACAAATGACATAAATCACTATTCGCAATTTATAATAATTTTAAATTACGAACAATTTCATCTATGTCCTCGTAAAGGCTCTATAGCCAATAACAACGATACAAATTAGGAACATAATCAATGAGATCCTGTTGACCCAATGCATAGCTTTGATACTTTCGTTTGTAGCCCTGCTCGGATCAGATTTTCTAAACCAATAAGCGAAAACCTCTTTGATGTTTAAGAACTTCTTCATTTGAATTTAATTTAAGATAAAACAATTATGCAAATTAAGTAGTTTAATATATCATAAAAATAAATAATTTTCACATTTGATATTGTTTAAGTCCAAAATTGCTGTTATACTTGCAAAATCTTTCTGAGAATGACCTCTCGAATAGGCACCTCACATTATGATCAAATTTCTTTAAAATTTCTTTTCAAAAAACTTATCATTTTAAGCATTCACAATGTATACAATCGATGATTTAAACATTAAGCTGATTTCAGAGCTTAGGGAAATTGCTGAAAATCTGGAAGTAACAAATTATAAAAAACTCACGAAAGAAGAGTTGATTTATAAGATTCTGGATCAGCAAGCACTAAAACCGTCACCTAAAACTAACACCATCATCAAACCAGCTAAAAAAGCTGAAGAACCTGCAACTTTCGATCTTGATGCTGAATTGGGTTTTAAAATAGAAGAGCCGAAAAAGCGATTTAGAAGACAAAATGTAGCTGAAACTACTAGTCCGAAAGTAATAGTCCCTCCAGTTGTATCAAATACTAACGATGACGACAAGGGGTTGGAGACATTCGAAATAGACACAAACCCATTCGATGTTAAGGAAGATGATCCTTTGGCATTTTACGAAAGCCTTGTATCAAATGAGAAGAAAGAATTTCCATTAAGAAGAAGAAGAATGGAAGACGCACCAGTGTCAACCACTAACAACAATACACAAAATACTGTATCACAAAAGGATACATCACCCAACGTTAAAGATTTTGAAGGTGTGATCACAAATGATGGCGTACTGGAGATCATGCAAGATGGATATGGATTCTTACGTTCATCAGACTATAATTATTTAGCAAGTCCCGATGATATATATGTATCACCTTCACAAATTAAACTTTTTGGTTTAAAAACAGGGGATACTGTAAAAGGCCAGATCAGGCCTCCAAAAGACGGAGAAAAATACTTTGCCCTACTTAAAGTAGAAACTATTAATGGTAAAACTACAGAGGAAATCAGAGATCGAGTTCCTTTTGAATACCTTACACCTCTCTTCCCCCAAGAAAAGTTAAATCTGAGTACTTCGGCATCTAACTATTCTACTAGAGTACTGGATCTATTCTCTCCTATCGGGAAGGGGCAGCGTGGTATGATCGTAGCCCAACCTAAAACAGGAAAGACAACTCTTCTTAAAGACATAGCAAACGCCATTGCTGAAAATCATCCAGAATGTTACCTTATTGTTCTTTTGATTGATGAAAGACCAGAAGAAGTAACAGACATGGCAAGAAGTGTAAAAGGAGAAGTTATATCCTCAACTTTTGATGAACAAGCTGAACGTCATGTAAAAGTAGCCTCTATAGTCTTAGAAAAAGCAAAACGAATGGTAGAGTGCGGTCATGATGTTGTGATCCTTCTAGACTCCATCACACGCCTTGCAAGGGCCTATAACACTGTAGTTCCTTCTTCGGGTAAAATACTTTCGGGCGGTGTAGATGCAAATGCGCTCCATAAACCCAAAAGATTCTTTGGTGCAGCACGTAACGTAGAAAATGGTGGTTCTTTAACAATTATTGCAACTGCTCTTATTGATACTGGCTCTAAAATGGATGACGTAATCTTTGAAGAATTCAAAGGTACTGGTAACATGGAACTTCAGTTGGATCGTAAACTTGCTAATAAGCGTGTTTACCCTGCTATAGACGTACCTGCATCTGGTACACGTAAAGAAGATCTCCTCCTTGACAAAGATGAACTTGCGAGAATTTGGATATTGAGAAAATATATGAACGATATGAACTCAATAGAGGCGATGGAATTCTTGTTAGACAAAATGCGAGGCACTAGAAATAATACAGAATTTTTGGTATCCATGAACGGATAAGACATTTTCACATTAAGAACAATGAAAGAAACCCTCTGGTAACCAGGGGGCTTTTTCTTTAAATCAAAATTCAACTTAAAAACACCTCTAAAAACTACACTCCCCCCTCCACTTTGAACGGCGATATAGGTTGCGGTTTTAAAAAGTATTAGGGTTACTGGAAGTATCCATAAACAATTTTAAAAATCTATTCCTATGGAAGAATTATTAGATTTTGACAACTTACCTCATCAAAAAAATGACAACGAGATAAGAAGTATCAATGATGTACTTAAAAACGGATACAAACTCTCTTATGGTAAATCTTTCGATGTGGGTTATTATATCTATTCAAAGAAGTTCCTGTTTTTCTCAACACTCGCATTCTGTATCGGATTAGTAACCATAGGGCTATTTGCAACATTGCCAGAAGTTGCCATTGTTATCTTTTTATTATTCGCCCCCTTATTATTTACATTTAATTACCATGTAGCCCAAGCAGCCTATCTCAAAAGCGACCTCGGCCTACGAGAACTTAAAAACCACTTTAGTAATAACACATGGAAAATACTAGGAACCACTGTTTCACTTATTTTAGCCAACATCATTGTAGCGGGGCTTTATTTCACAGTGATGTTTCTTTTCTATCATGATGAAATTGCCGACGGATTGGGCATTCGTATCAAACTAGCAGAAATTTCGTATTACAGTACCAGCCTTAAGATTCTTATATTTCTATTTATACCTGTAACACTTATACTTAACTCACTTACCAGATATGCGTTCTTACTGGTTATTTTCACGAAAACATCTCCATTAAAATCAATACTCTACAGCAGTCAGATCGTGATCAAATCATATTTAAAATACCTATTTATTGTAGTTATGCTAAGTATCGGGATTATTCTGTTCTCTATTTTCTACTTTTTATTTCTCAATATATTCGGAATAGGCCTAATCTTATTCTCCTTATTTATCATCACAATATTCATAATACCTTTTTCATATTGTATGTACTACGCACAGTTTGCCCAGATATTCCAGATAAAACAACAGAAGTAGAAGCCAATGACAAAACTACAATTACTAGTTATCAAAACTCTTGACCCAGAAAAGTTGAGCAAGGAATATGAAATATTAGGGCTCTCATTCGAAAAACACAAGCATGGAAATGGGCCTCCTCATTATGCCGCTGATTTGAATGGATTG